>JAPOQB010000454.1 GCA_026710965.1 Deltaproteobacteria bacterium
CCCTTGGCGGCGCTGTAGGCGGAGCCGCCGGCGCTGCCCCGGTGGCCGGCGATGGAGGCGATGTTGACGATCTTGCCGCCGCCCTGGCGCTTCATCACCGGCGCCACGTGGCGTGTGCTCAGGTAGGCGGCCTTGAGGCAGATGTCGAGCACGAAGTCCCACTCGCCGGGTTCCATCTCGATGATGGTCTTGGGCGGGTAGATCTGGACGGCTGCCGCGTTCACCACCACGTCGATGGTGCCGAAGCGCTCCACCACCCCGGCCACCATGCGGGCCACGTCGGCGTCGTCGGAGACGTCGCCCTGGGCGGGAACCGCGGTCACGTCTCCGGTGAGCTTGTCGATGCACTCAAGGGCCTTCTCTTCCTTGAGATCGTTGATGGCCAGCTTGGCGCCGTGATCGGTGAAGCCCTGCGAAAAGGCGGTGCCGAGCACGCCGGCGCCGCCGGTGATCAGAACCACCTTGTCCTTGAGTCCGAGATCTCTCATTGAATTTCTCCCGGCGTTGCGGACGCCCGCCGGAGCGGGCCGTTTTGCCGTCGGCATACGGAGGGCGACCGCCGGTCGCCCCTACGGGTTTTCGCGCTTCGGCGACGACAATGCACGCGCAGTTTCACGAATCCGTTCCTGAGACAGGGCACTACCGCTGGGCGGCCCGTAGCTGCGGGACCGCTCGCAACGACTCGACGTGCGCTAGCGCCTCCGCCCGGGTCACCACCGTCGCGTACTTGCTGTTCATCTCGTAGAGGTTCACGAGGTGTGAGAACTGCGAGCGGTCGAACGTGCCTTCCTCCACCACGAACACGTTGTATCCGTTGGAGTAGCCGTCGATGACCGTGGAGCGCACGCATCCGGAGGTGGAGGCGCCGGTGACGATCAGCGAGTCCACGCCCTTGCGCGTCAGGTAGGTGGTCAGGTGGGTTCCGAAGAACGCGCTGGCCCGGGCCTTGTGCACCACCCACTCGTCCTTGCGCGGACGGATCATCTGCGGGAACTGCACGGCCTGTTCGCTCGCGGTGGTGGGCTCCGCGGCGCGCTTGGTGGCGTTGCCGAAGACCGCCTTGAAGTCGGGATCGCTGGTGGAGTACACCACCGGCACCTTGCTCTTGCGGCACGCCACCAGCAGCTTGCGGATGTGCGGCAGCGCCTGCCATGCGGCCTTGCCGCAGCTCGACCGGAATTCGTCGATGGCGTCGAGGGTTTCCATCGGCCTGGTCCCGGTAAAGGCCGTGATGACGTCGATGATCAGCAGCGCCGGCCGCTGTCCGAAGGGCTGCTTGCCCTTGTAACCGGCCTTCTCGTAGATCCGGCGGTCGTACTCCGGGACGATCTTTTCCCAATCTCTCATGTTGTGCCTCCTGGGAGTTTCGAGGCCGCGTGCCGGTACTGGCACGGGCGGGTTTGAAACTTGGCCGTGTAGGGTATTTTCTACCGCCAGCCGCCCGTAACTAACTGAAAACGAATAAGAAAACTCTCGCCTTGAAAGACCGGATGATTCGCTCACGAACAATCAACACATGGTCAACACCGCGTGTCCACCGCCGCTGCGCAAACCCGGCATCTCCCGGCGCCCCATGGCGTCGATGCACCGATTCGGTGCAATAGCCGATCTCGCAAGGGCACGGCGAAG
>JAPOQB010000439.1 GCA_026710965.1 Deltaproteobacteria bacterium
ACGAGACACAATACATTCCTAACAAAGGAGGTGCAATAACTCGCAAGCCTCGTCGATGAGAGCGGGCCAGTCCGTATGGTCGGGGGTGAACGACAGGCGTCCCTCCGGCGAGAACTGGAAGCGCCGGTGATCCTCCTGCGCTAGCTTCAGCACCCGGTCGACGTTGACGGTGGAGGTAGCGTGGAAGGTCAGCGACAGGCGGCCGCTCTGGTATATGATCTGGGTTGCCAGGGCGCCGATGAGAGCGCGCCTGAGCTCCATGACCCTGAACAGGTTTTCCACCACCTGCGGGTAGCTGCCGTAGCGGTCGCGTATCTCGTCCTGTATTTCAGCCAGTTGCCCCGGGTCCTCCAGGTTGGCGAGCCGCTTGTAGAACAGCAGCCGCTGGTTGGCGCTGGGTATGTAGTCGTCAGGGAAGTAGGCAGGGATGCCCAGGCGAATCTCCGGCTCCACGCTGACTCGCCGCTCCTCTCCCTTGAGCTCGTGAATGGTCTCTTCCATCATCTGCGTGTAGAGCTCGAAACCGACCGCGGCGATCTGGCCCGACTGTTCACGGCCCAGCAGGTTGCCGGCCCCGCGGATCTCCAGATCGTGGAGCGCCAGCTTGAAACCGCTGCCCAGCTCGTCCAGCTCCTGCAGTGCCCGGAGCCGCTTTTCCGCGTCCCTGGTCACGGTGCCGCTCCCGGGAAGCAGCAGGTAAGCGTAGGCCCGGCGCGACGAACGCCCGACCCGGCCCCGCAGTTGATAGAGCTGGGCCAGGCCGAACCGGTCCGCGCGGTTGATGATGATGGTGTTGGCGTTGGGATAGTCCAGGCCGGATTCGATGATGGCGGAACACACGAGCACCTGGGCCTCGTTCTCCTGGAACAGACCCATGTTCTTCTTGAGCTCGGCCGGGGCCATCTGCCCGTGGGCGACGGCGACCTTGGCCTCGGGCACCAGGTCCATGATCTTCTGGCCCATGCGCTGGATGCTCTCCACCCGGTTGTGCAGGAAGAACACCTGCCCCTCGCGGTTGATCTCCCGCAGGATGGCATCCCGGATGACGCCCTCGTCGTAGCGCGTCACGTAGGTCCGCACGGCCAGCCGGTTGGGGGGCGGGGTCTCGATGACGCTCAGGTCGCGGATGCCCACCAGTGACATGTGCAGGGTCCTGGGAATCGGCGTGGCCGTGAGGCTCATGACGTCCACGGTGTAGCGCAGCTTCTTGAGTCTCTCCTTGTGGCTCACGCCGAAGCGGTGTTCCTCGTCGATCACCACCAGCCCCAGGTTCTTGAAGGCCACGTCGCTCTGCAACAGGCGGTGGGTGCCGATGACGATGTCGATGAGCCCGGCGGCGAGATCCTTGAGTGACTGCTGCACGGTCTTGCCCGTGACGAAACGGCTGAGGCTCTCCACCCGCACCGGGTAGGGTTCGAAGCGGCCGCGGAAGGTCTCCAGGTGCTGTTGCGCCAGGATGGTGGTGGGGGCGAGCACGGCCACCTGCTTGCCGTCCATCACCGCCATGAAAGCCGCCCGCATGGCCACCTCGGTCTTGCCGTAACCCACGTCGCCGCAGATGAGCCGGTCCATGGGCTTGCTCTGGGTCATGTCCTGGAGGGTTGCGGTGATGGCGTGCTCCTGATCGGGGGTCTCCTCGTATTCGAAGGCGGCCTCGAATTCCCGGTACGATTGATCGGGGACCGGGAAGTTGTGGCCCTCGTGCAACTCCCGGGTGGCGTAGACCCGCAACAGCTCCTTGGCCATGGCCACGATGGCCTTGCGTGTCCTGTCCTTGAGCTTGAGCCAGGAGGTCCCGCCCAGCCGGTCCAGCACCGGGGCGCCGCCGTCCGCGCCGATGAACTTCTGCACCAGGTTGATGCGGTCGATGGGAAGGTAGAGGCGGTCGCCTCCCTGGTATTCCAGGTGCAGGAACTCGCCCTCGGTGCCCGCCACCTTGAGGTACTTGAGGCCGCGGTAGATGCCGATGCCCTGGTCGAGGTGCACCACCACGTCGTCCTGCCGCAGCTCGCTCAGGCTGGTGATGAAGTGGCTCGGGGGTTCCCGCTTGCGCACCGACGGGTCGCGTTTTCTGCGGCCCCACAGCTCTTCCAGGGTGATGATGATGAGCCCCTCGTCGGGGAGGCGCACGCCCTGGGTCAAACCGCCCAGCACGATCCCGGCCCCGTTCGCCGGGCCGGCGACGATTTCATGAAAGGGCCGGTCGGATATCGGAAGTTCCACCTCATAGTAGGCCAGCAGTTGCTGCAGCCGTTGCGCGTCACCCGGGTGTCCGCCCACGAAGAGCACCCGCTGGTCGCGCCACTCGTGCAGATACTCCACCAGCGGGGCCAGGGAGCGTTCCGATCCTTGCTGGGTGGTGAGTTCGCTGTGCAGGTCGGCGTTGGTGTAGGAGCGCACCGAGAGCGAGGACGAGGAGTCGTCGGGAGATGCCAGGACGTCCAGACTCTCGCTGTGGATCTGCCGGAACGCCGCGGCCTCCTCGCGCCAGCCGTCGGGGTCCAGGTACAGGTCTCCGGCATGGGGATGGAAGCGCCCGTCCGCCGCGGCCTTGGATGCTCGTTGGGCCACGAGCTTCTCGAACCGCTCCAACTCTTCCTCCACCCGGGCCGGCTGGTCCCACCAGACGATGCCGCGGCGCGGCAGATGGGCGAGCATCGACGGCAGCGGACGGTCATGGAAGTAGGGGGCCAGGAACTCCATCCCCGCAAACCGCACGCCCTCGCGCACCGACTCGAGGAGCGCGCGCTTGTCCTTGCGCGTGAAGCTCAGGTCGTCCGCCCGCTCCTCGATCCGCGCCAGGGTCTCGCGGCTGGTCTGCGCCCCGGAGGCGAACTCCTTCATGGGCAGCAGCGACAGCTCTCCGTGTGGCGACCGGGAGCGTTGCGTCCGGGGGTCGAACTCGCGGATGGAATCGATGCGGTCGTCGGTGAACTCCATCCGGACGGGCCGCTCATAGGCCGGGGGAAACAGGTCGACGATGCCGCCGCGCACGCTGAAGTCGCCGCGTTCTTCCACCAGGGGCGCGCGGGTGAAACCCAGATTGGAGAGCTGCCACAAGAGTTTCTCCCGGTCCACTTCCTGGCCCTCGATGAAGTGCACGCCGCGGAAGCTCTCCCTGGGGACCACGCGCTGCATCACCGCGGCCGGGGTGGTGACCAGCAACGGCGCGCGCTGTTGGGCGAGCCGGTGGAGGCCTTCCATGCGCGCGGCCATGTGATCCGGGCTCGGGGAGAGGCTCTCGAAAGGCAGGATGTCCCAACCCGGGAACAGATGGAGCCGCCGTTCCAGCGGACTGGCGACATCTTCGTCTCCCAGGAAGAAGGACAGGTCGAGGAAGAGGCGTTCCGCCTCCTTCACCGTGGGCATCAGGACCACCAGGGGACAGTCGAGATGCCGCGCCGCCAGAAAGATGGCATAGGCCTTGCCGCTGCCCTGGAGCCCGGAGATCCGTTTTTCTCCGCGCCACTCATGGGTCAGCAGTTGCGAGATCTTGTCGTCGAGTGAAGGTGATGTCACTGGGCCCGTAGACTCCCGAGGAACGGTGGTGGAGTGTAGCCGAAGGGAGGCGGAGCCCGCAACGCCCGTGCCGCTGCTGATCGTGATGCTCAGCGAGACCGTGTCGCCGGCGGACCAATCCAGGTCGGTGCTGGACCAGAGCAGAGTCTGGCCAGTTCTGTCCGAGAAGGCCAACGCGATCACCACGGCGCAGGACCGGACGAGGGCGATGAGACGTTCACGGTGCCGATGGGCACCTTGCCGACGGGTGTGACCTCGGGGCAGCCCGAACTCGCGGCGCGAGGTTCCCTTGCGTAACGCCCACGTCGGATCCGGGTCCACCGTCTGCGCGCCGCGTTCCGTCAACCGCAGCCGAGCCCGATCTGTTGTCGGCGCGTTCCCCCCTAGACGTCCTGGTCGAGCAGAAACCTCATCTACCCGGTCGCCGGGCGCAGGCGAATGTCCTCGGCGCCGACTAAGGCGATCGCGTAGCGAATGCATGCATGGACATCGCCGACGGTCAGGTCGGGATAGTAGTCGCGAACGATCTGGTCGAAGGGGATGTCCTCGTCGACCAGTTCCAGGACATCCTGTACCGCGATGCGCGTGCCCGCGACGCACGGCTTGCCGAAGTGAACTCCTGGATCAACGACGATTCGGTCCATGATGCCTCCGTCCTTCTCCCTGTGACAGTTTGGCGTCTTGGCGGTCAAGCCGCTCGTAACGCGCCTTGGGCAGCCACATATACACTACACCTGCAACCACGGGCGTTTGAAGCACCATGCCGTTCTCGACAACGCTGTGCCTTTGGATGCCGTCGCCGCCGCTGAGTGAGGTGGTCCCGGTTTCTTGAACAGGCTGATGACCGCTGATTCCAAACAATCCGGCAAGGGACTCACATGAACGTTCCGTATGATCGGCGCAGCGCACGTGAAATACCTTCTTCGTCAAGTTGATTCCCATCCGCGCTATCGCCTCCATAGTTCGCTTCTTCGTCGCCAAAGAACTGGTCTCCCATACTTGCCCTTCAACACCAAGAAGATTGCCACGCATCGATCTCACTTTGTGGCCCCAAGCGGCCTTTCCTTCATTATCACTTACTGATAACTTATCCCCAATGTCGACGCCTGACCACGATCCAGGGCTGGACACGCTGCTGGATCTTCACGGCGAGACGCTGTTCGTGGACGAAGTCGGACACTGGGTGAAGTTTGTCGTGCTGCGAACCGAGGTGACGCCGGAGCGGCCGCACGGGCTCAGCTATTCGCTGACGCTGCACGGGCCGGACGGCGCTCGGCTGGTCGGGTTCGACAACGCACACCCGGTGAGGCAGCGGCGAGGTCCGGGAAGGCGAAAACGCGGCGAAAGCGACCATAGGCACCGATTCCGGCGCATCCGACCGTATGAGTACCGGGATTCCGCCACGCTGCTCGCCGATTTCTGGAATGAAGTGGACAAGGTCTTGAGGATGAGAGGTTCGATTCCATGAAGACATTGAAGATCGGCATCGCCGGCTATGACCGAATGAAGGCGCGCACCATGGCAATTGCCCGCGGCGAGTACAAGCCGGCGAAGGGCGAGCCGAAGGTTTGGTTCACATCGGTAGAGAGCTTCGCGAAGGTGCTCTCGCAACGCAATCGAGAGCTTTTGACACTCATCGCACGGGAACAGCCGGGCTCGCTCACGGAACTGGCGGAGCTTTCCGGGAGACACAAGTCGAATCTGTCGCGCACCCTCAAGACGATATCGCGGTACGGCTTGGTGGAGTTGAAGGTGGGGCGACGGGGCGCGTTGATCCCGCGTGTGCCATACGACCGTGTGAGCCTCGACGTCCTGTTGACCGCCACGCCGCGGCAGGTCGCGTAGGCTGGCGAGAAGGCAGTCGACAATGTCTCACCGGTTTCGTGCGGACGTTATTCGCTTTGCTTGCCCCATGGCGTCTACACTCCCAAATCGGCCTTGAGGATCGAACTTCCGCGCCTTCGAGGGACACGGCTACGCCCGGTTAAGAGTCCCGGCATCGGTGTTGAAATAGTGTTGAACCGACGGGTTCGCGCCGGATCTCCAAGCCTGTCACCTGCCCTTTCACGATCAATATTTCGTCCGTAAAATCAATGGGGTATGGACCATTCAGACTGGCTCGCCTGGCATGGTAGGAAAGCGTCAAGCAAGGAAATCCACGCTGAGGTCCTCCCAGGCATCGACTTCGGGGGAGGGTGAACTCGGCAACCCGCAAGAGCGTGTGGGTGACGAGCTGTCGCTCGCGAGCGTCCGGCGCGTGGGATCGGCGCGGGGCGGGAGCCTCAGCACGAGGCTCCCGAAGAAGGGCTGCTTCCGCAGGAGTTCGGTCACGCAGTCGCTCACCCGGAAGCGTGTTACAAACGCCAAGTGCCGCCGGAATCGCCGTCGCCCCTAGGCTCCTGGACTTCCCCCGCACGGGTACGATAAAGTGACACTCTCCACCGACCACAAACCTCCCACGGAAAAGGATCCATCATGGCAAAAAGAAACCCGAGGATCGCCAGCGCGGTGCAGGCTATACCCGAACGGGGCTATCCCGATCTTCATGAACATCTTCGCCGCCTGGACGACGCCGGCCTGCTGATCCGGGTGGCGCGCCCGGTGGACAAGGACCAGGACATGCATCCGCTGGTGCGCTGGCAGTTCCGGGGAGGCATCAAGGAGCGGGACCGCAAGGCATTCCTGTTCGAGCAGCCGGTGGACGGCAAGGGGAACCGTTTCGATATCCCGGTGGCCATCGGGGTGCTGGCCGCCAACCGGCGCATCTACCGCATCGGGCTGGGATGCGACGAGGACACGGACATCAACGCCTTGTGGAGCGAGGCGAGGACGAACCCGGTGGCGCCGGTGGAGATCCCCTCGGAGGCCGCGCCGGTGCACGAGGTGATCTATTCGGGGGCGCAGCTCAAGACCCGGGGCAAGGGCATGGACGGCATCCCGGTGCCCATTTCCACGCCCGGCTGGGACAATGCCCCCTACGTGAGCGCGGCCCATTTCGTCTCGTGCGATCCCGATAACGGGGTGCACAACATCGGCACCTACCGGGCCATGATCAAGGCCCGGACCCGGGTCGGGTGCAACCCGTCCATCGAGCTGGGGCAGGGGATCTACCGCCATTGGCTGAAGTACCGGGAGCGGGGCGAGAAGATGCCGGTGGCGCTGTGCATCGGCGGCGTCCCCGCCATCTCCTACGTGGCGGCGCAG
>JAPOQB010000669.1 GCA_026710965.1 Deltaproteobacteria bacterium
CGTGTACTTCCGGCGGGACGTGACCGCGCTCGGCCAGGCCACGGTCCGGCCGTCGCGGGCAGACCCCGCCACGGTCCGTCTCCTCTGGCTTGTCATCATCGGCACGGTTCCCACGGCGCTGATCGGCTTCTTCCTCAAGGAACTGCTCGAAGGCCTCTTCACCAGCGTTCCCACCGCCGCGAGCATGCTCCTGGTGACCGGAGCCCTGCTCCTCGCCACGGACCGTGCCGGCGAACGGACCGGCGGCATCGAGACAATGAGCCTCACTCGAGCCGTGGTCATCGGGGTCGTCCAGGGCGCGGCCATCATCCCCGGCATCTCCCGGTCGGGCGCCACCGTGGCCGCCGGCGTGTTCTGCGGGCTCGAACGCGGGCTCGCCCTGCGCTATTCCTTCCTGCTCTCGATCCCCGCCATTCTGGGAGCCTTCGTGCTGCAGATGGCCACTCACGGGCTCGACGGCGCGCTGGCGGTGAACAAGCTCGGCTACGGGTTGGCTTTCGTCGCCGCCTTCGCGCTGGGCTACGTCAGCATCGGCGTGCTGTTGAGGGTGCTGCTCTCGCGCAGGCTTACGTGGTTCGCCTGCTACTGCTGGGGCCTGGGACTGGCGGTGCTGGCGGCTACGTACTAGGTAGCGCCCTTCGACTTCGCGACGCTTCGCGTCGCTACGCTCAGGACGAACGGAGAAAGGCTATCACAACCGTTCGTCCTGAGCGTAGCGGAGCGTCAGCGAAGCGAAGTCGAAGGGCGCCGTTCGAATTCTCGGACAGGCTCCTGGAGCCCTCCTAGAGCCCTTTGGCCTGCTCCAGGAAGGGCTCGAGCCGCTGGACGGCGGTGACGCCGTTTCCGGTGACCGCATCCAACCGCAACACGATGCGGCGCATCCCCGCAGCCCGGTACCGGCCCATGTCGTCCAGCGTGGGGAACCCGCCGGCGTTCGGCGTCAGCAGTGCGGAGAACTCGATCTCTTCTGGGTTCCGTCCAATTTCGCGGGCGGCGCGGCGCACGCTGGCCACGGCGTCGGCGGCCTCGTCCACCGGAAGATCGCCCGGGCACCAGCCGTCGGCGTAGCGGGCCACCCGTGCCGGCGCGTAGCGGGGATCGTGAATCCCCAGGTACACCGGGGGATGGGGCTTCTGCACCGGCTTGGGGAAGACCCGGACGGGCGGGAAGCGGACGAATTCGCCGTCATAGGCGGCTTCATCCCGGGTCCACAGCGCCTTCAGCGCCTCGACCCCCTCACGCAGCATCCGCCAACGGCGCTTGAACGGAACGCCCAGGATCTCGGCTTCTTCCGGGAACCAGCCGGCGCCCACGCCCATGATGAACCGGCCGCCACTGTGGAGGTCCAGTGTGGCGGCCGCCTTGGCCGTGGCGATGACGTTGCGTTGCGGCAGGATGCAGATGCCGGTGGCCACGCGCAGGCGCTCGGTGGCCTGGGCGGCCATGGCCGCCCCGATGAAGGGATCCGGCAGATGGGCGAACGACTCGGGCACGGAGCCGTCGGCGGTGCGCTTGTAACGGGACTGGTAGTGCACCGGTATCAGCATGTGCTCGGGAAACCATAGGGACTCGAAGCCCAGGCGTTCGGCCTCCTTGGCGATGTCGCCGACGGGACCCGACTGCTCCGTTGAAAACAGGGCTAGACCCAACTCCATTGTCGCACTCCACCTCTTCGTGACGCCGGTACGTTGTCTTACGTGGCGGTACCCGCTATATGGCAGCCTGACAACCACGTTCTGATGACCGGACCCGTTTCCGCCACAGGAGAATAGCATGCCCGAAGCGCCCGCCGGAACCCAGGCATTCGCCCACGCACTCGAAGAGGACGACACGCTCGTCCGGATCGGCTGGGAGGACTGGCTCGCCATGCCTCCGCCCTATGAGAACCAGGAGTTTACCGTCACGGAGGTAGTGGAGCGTTACCGGCGCAACGGCTACGAGTGGGACATGCACGGCTCCCTCTACACCCCGGCCGGGGAACGGGACGACCGGCCGGCTTTCGTCGTCTTCCACGGCGGCGGCGCCAACGAGAAGGTCATGGACGTCACTCCCGACGGACGCCCGGGACTGGCCCGCAGACTGGCGGCGCAGGGATTCACGGTGCTGACCCTGAGCTATCCGGGCCTGTGGCCGCCGGGAGGCGAATGGCGCCAGCCCATCGCGGAGCGCGTGCCGGTCTACCTCCTCGATACGGAAACCGGCGAGGAGGAGCTCCAGGACCGCCTGCTCAAGTGCACCTTCAACGTCATCCTCCAGGGCGCCGGACAGCTCACCGACCGGCATCTCCAGGGGCGGCGGCTCATCACCTTCGGCCATTCCACCGGCGGTCCCATGGCATCCCATCTGACCCGGTTCACCCGGGAGGCGGAGGTGATCGGGATCGTCGGTTGGGGCAGCGGAGGCCCGGACGGCTGGCGCAGGGAATGGCGCGAGGCCACCGGCATGGAGGCCCCGAAACCCTACGGACTCACACAGATTTCCCGGCGTACGGTAAACGCGTATCGAAGGTCCCACTACGAAGACCTGCCTGAGCTGACCCCTTGGGGCCGAATGGAGGATTTCTTCCGGCTCACCGAGAAGACCCGGCCCCAGATCAAGATCGGACTGCGGGACAACCAGCACAACGTCTTCCCCGAACGGCTGGAGGAATACGTCCGGGTCACCGGGCTGCCGCGGGAGGAGTACTTCGATCCCCTGCAGGACCCGCCGGCGGACTGGCTCGCCAGCCTCAAGGTCCTGCTCATGGTCGGCGAGAATGACCACGGCCACTGGATCGGCGGCGAGAGCCTGGGAGACAAGAGGGAGATGTTCATGGCCGGCAAATACCAGGCCGGCGGCGCAAACATCCATGTCGGGCTGGTGCCGAAGTACACCCACATGGGCCACTGGGCGCTGTACAACGAACGGATCGCCTACGCCTGGCTCTGGGCCCTGAAGACCGGGTACTTCGACTAGTGTGGTGTCTGGTTAATTCGCGTCATAATATGCGGAGGATTTTTTATCGTCGGCAAGGCGCGATGACTTGTAGGGGCGACCTGCGGTCGCCCTTCAGTGGCGTGCACCACGCGAGGAAGAGCAACGCAGCCGCCCTTCGACTTCGCTTCGCTACGCTCAGGATGCGCGGGGCGAAAAAGACCCGCGGATTATGATGCGAATTAACCAGACACCACACTA
>JAPOQB010000597.1 GCA_026710965.1 Deltaproteobacteria bacterium
CCGGGGCGCGCAGGCGGACCTGTTCGTGGCCGGACCGTGCTTCGACGCCGGCCGTTACGGCATGGCCGCCGGCGCCCTGTGCAACGCGGTGCAGACCGAGCTCGGCATCCCCGCCCTCACCGCCATGCACGAGGAGAACCCGGGGGTGGACCTCTACCGGGAAAGCCTCTACATCGTCGACTCCGGCCGCAACGCCACCCACATGAAGCAGGTGGTCCAACGCATGGCCGGGCTGGCGCGGAAGCTGACGGCCGGCGAGGCCATCGGCCTGCCGGCGGAAGAGGGCTACCTGACCCGCGGGCTGATACGGGATCAGTTCGTCGACCGGTCCTCGGCCGAGCGGCTGGTGGACATGGTCCTGGCCAAGGTCCAGGACCGGCCGTTCGACACCGAGATGCCCGTCACCTCCTTCCAGCCCGTGGACAAGCCCAGGGGCGTGGACGACCTGTCCAAGGCCACCGTCATGCTCATCACCGACGGCGGGCTGGTCCCCAAGGGCAACCCCGACGCCATCGAGGGAGTGGCCGCCACCCGGTGGGGCGCCTACGACATCGCCGGGGCCGACGACCTCGCGGGCGAGGACTATGAGATCTCCCACGGCGGCTACGACCCCCGCTTCGTCCAGGCCGACCCGGACCGCCTGGTGCCCCTGGATGCCCTGAGACAACTGGAGAAGGAAGGTACGGTGGGCCGGATCCACGGCGAGTTCCTCTCCACCTCCGGGCTCTCCAACCCGCTGTCGAATACCCGCCGGCTGGGCCGTGAGATGGCCGAGAAGGTCAAGCGCGAAGGGGTCGACGCCGTCATCCTCACATCCACGTGAGGAACCAGCACTCGCAGCGGCGCTGCGATCACCACCGAGCTTGAAAAGGCCGGCGTCCCGGTCGTGCAGATGACCTCGGCCCTGCCCATCGCCAAGATGGTGGGCTCCAACCGCGTCGTGCTGGGAGCCGGCATCGTCCACGTAGCCGGAGACGCAAGCCTCCCCGCCGACGAGGAGAAGGCGCTACGGCGCAAGCTGGTTGAGGAGGCGCTGGATTCGTTGAGGGCGGAGGGGGCCGCCGAGTAAGTACTGAGTGGCTGTAGTATTTGCCCTTCTTGAGTTATTGACCGTCGGACGTGACAACTCCTGCATTGTGGCTCCAATCACCGTTCGCCCTGAGCGTAGCGCAGCGAAGTCGAAGGGCGCTGTCTAGGTCGCACTGAAGCGGGATTCTGCCAGGGAAGGTGAACCCCCATGTTGAAACATCTTGAGGTGAACAACTTCAAGGCATGGCGCAGGCTCGATATGGAACTGGGGAAAGTGACCGGCCTTTTCGGCACAAACAGTTCTGGCAAGAGCAGCGTGCTTCAGTTCCTGCTGATGTTGAAGCAGACGAAGAATGCCACGGACCGGGGTCTCGTCCTGGACTTCGGCGGGCCAAATGAGTTGGTCAATCTGGGGACCTACCAGGCCATTGTACATCGAGGCGACCAGGCAGCGGACATCGACTGGACGCTGGATTGGGAGTTCCCGGACCCTCTCAAGGTCTACGACCCTAGTGGACGTCGCAAGGACGTACTCTTCACGGGAAGCCGTCTGCAAGAGAGCTCTCGGGTAGGCTTGAAGGGTACACGACTGGCGGCGCGACATGTGAAATACAGGTTTACCGACTCCGTTTTTTCAATCGAGCCAAAGACGGAGAATTCCAGTGAATTCGAGCTCAGGTCAAAGGGTCCCCAGTCGCTGAAATTCATTCGGAATCCAGGACGCGGCTGGGCATTGCCCGGACCGGTCAAGACCCATCTTTTTCCCGACCAAGCTCGTACCTACTACCAAAACACCAGCTTTCTGAGCGACTTCGAAGCCGAGTACGAAGCTCTGATGGACAGGATATTCTATCTTGGCCCTCTTCGGGAGCATCCGCAGCGCGAGTACCGCTGGTCGGGGGCCAGCCCCGCTGACGTGGGGCCAAGCGGAGAACACACCGTCGATGCCATCTTGGCAGCTACCGCGCAAGACGAAATGCGGAATTTGGCGCCACGCAAGCGATACATGAAATTTCAGGAAATGATCGCCCACTGGTTAAGCCAACTGGGCATGATTCATTCGTTCCAGATCAAGGAAATCGGGTCTGGGACAAACCTCTACCAAGCCTGCGTGCAAACGGATCAAAACAGCCCCGAGACGATGTTGACGGACGTCGGTTTTGGCGTCTCCCAAGTGCTGCCAGTCCTAGTGCTTCTCTACTATGTGCCGGAGGGCTCCATCGTACTGATGGAACAACCCGAGATTCACCTGCATCCATCCGTCCAAAGCGAACTGGCGGACGTGATGCTCGCCGTCGCCCGGCATCGCCAAGTGCAGATCGTCGTGGAGAGCCACAGCGAGCATTTGCTGCGACGCTTTCAGCGACGGGCGGCCGAAGAAAGCGTGTCGTCGTCGGATTTGAAGCTCTATTTCGTTCGAACAAGCTATGGTGCAGCCGAATTGGAAGACCTTGAGCTCAATGAGTGGGGCGAGATCGAGAACTGGCCGGAAAACTTCTTTGGAGATGAAATGGGCGAGATCGCCAAGATCAGCAAGTCGTCCCTGGAACGACGGATCAGGGCCTCGCGATGACGCCCTATGTCGTAGACACCAACGTTGCCATCGCGGCGAACGGAAGGAGCACACACGCGGACCTCCAATGCCAGCTGGCGTGTGTAGAGAAACTGGAGGACGTTTGCGGTCAACAAGTTGTTGTAGTTGACGACGGCGGTCTCATATTCGACGAATACAAAGGAAGCCTAAACTTTGCGGGTGCCCCGGGGGTGGGCGACAAGTTCTTCAAGCATGTTTTCGATCACGGGTACAACAAAACCCGCGTGCGCCGAGTTTTGATTACGCCGAGCAGCGATGATCGCCGGGGCTTCGAGGAACTGCCGGAAAACGATCTTGATAAATCCGACCGCAAGTTTCTTGCCACGGCGCTGATCGCGGGGGCCGCTATCCTGAACGCAACAGACAGCGACTGGAGTGAGCAGGAAGCGCTGACGAAGCACTTGGAGGTGACGGTACGACAGCTTTGTCCACAGCATGCTAAAAAACCAGGCAGTTCGTAGATGATTGTGGTTTCGACGACAGATCGCATGCTTAAGTATCCGAAAACCCCCTACTGGCCGCAGTCGCCAGCGCGGGCCGCGGGCGACGAAACCTTGGCTGATCCGACTCGGTTCGCCGGTTCGCCGGTGGTCGTCACCGAAAAGCTCGACGGCGGCAACACGCTTTTGCACATGGGCGAGGTGTACGGACGTAGCGTTTCCGCGCCCTCGGTCGGCAAATGGATGGCCATGGTCAGGAAGCACCATGCGTGGAAGGTGTTGGAGCCGGACATCTTTCTCTACGGCGAAGACATCTACGGCGTACACAGCATCGAGTACGACCCTGTGCCGGAGAACGAAACGTTCTATGCCTTTGCGCTTCGTTTCGCCGACGGTTCGTTCTCCTCGTTCCAGGCACTCGCGCAATACGCCCGGGACCACGAGATCCCGGTAGTTCCAGTGCTCTATGAGGGTGTGTTCCAGTCAGTGGACGAGATCCAGGATTTCGTGAGGCATGCCCACATGGAGCCATCCGCGCTTGGCGGCGCAAGAGAAGGCGTGGTCATACGTCTGGCACGGGAATTTCCGGCCAGCGACTTCCACCTCAACGTCTGCAAGAGCGTTCGTGACGGCCATGTCCAGTCCGATGAACACTGGTCGAAGGGTTGGAGGGCCTGCCGCATTGCGCAAGCGTAGCCAGCGGGATACGGTGACCACCCATAGCGGAAACGCTCCCACGGCCACTTCACCGGATAGTACGCATCAACCGCCGGCGGGTTCGAGACGCGCGATCACGCCATTCGATTCATCGCTCAGGAGATAGACGTAGCCGTCCGGACCGACCCGTACGTCCCGGATCCGGCCGATGACGCCCTTGAGCATCCGTTCTTCACGGACGACCCGCTCTCCATCGAGCTCGAGACGCGCCAGCAGGCGGAACTTGAGCGCGCCCACCAGCAGGTTGCCGCGCCAGCCGGGGAACCGGTCCCCGTCGTAGAAGGCCATTCCCGAAGGCGCGATGGACGGCGTCCACTGGTGCAGCGGCTGGGCCATGCCTTCCTTGTGGGTGCCGCCGATGCGCGTGCCGATGCCGTAGTTCCGGCCGTAGGTGATCACCGGCCAGCCATAGTTCACCCCGGCACGTATGACGTTGACCTCGTCGCCGCCTTGCGGGCCGTGCTCGTGGGTCCAGAGCTCG
>JAPOQB010000726.1 GCA_026710965.1 Deltaproteobacteria bacterium
CTGCTCACCCGGGACCCCGGGATTCCCCGGTCGTTACGCTTCTCCGTGCAGCACATCCAGGAGCTGTTGGCGGCCATCGACCCCGTGGGTGCCCGTTACCCCCTGGCGCCGCCCCACCGGATGGTGTTACGCCTGACGGCCGCCGTCGAGATGGAATCCCCCGGGCTGTCGGAAGACGCGGAGGAGGGCGAGTTCTTCCGCTCGCTGGAAAATGACGGGCGGACGCTCCACGAACTGACCATGGCTGCCTACGTGACCCATACTTCGGCCGAGGGGATTGCCCCGTGATCGTTACCTATACCATCGAACACCACATGCGGTTCGCATACGCCAAGCCGGCACGAGACTCGGTGATGACGTTGTATGTGTGTCCGATCCGCGACCGTGCGCAGTTGCTCCGGGAGTTCTCCGTGCGAACCGAGCCGGACGGTGCGCTGTTCGAGTTCAACGATTCCTTCGGCAACACCGGGCATTTCCTGGACCGCCCCCGAAAACACGAACACTTGGACGCCACCACCCGTTCCGTGGTGGAGGTGGGACCGTTGCCATCGACGCCGGCCCGCTTGGGCGACGGGGCCTGGGAGGCGCTTCAAGGCATCGTCGCCAGCGTCGAACTGTGGCCGATGGTTCACCCCAGCCACTTCATTGACTGGACTCCCGCCCTGGACGAGTTCCAGACAGCGCACGATATCACGGCCACGGACGATCCGCTGGTAAGCACGAGGAACCTCTGTACCACGCTCTACCGGGTGTTGGAGTATGCTCCGGGCGAAACCCGGGTGGATTCCCCCATTGAGCGGATCCTCGAGACCGGCCGGGGCGTTTGCCAGGACTATGCCCACCTCATGGCCGCAATCCTGCGCGGCTGGGGGATTCCGTGCCGTTACGTGTCGGGGTACCTCGGTCCTCCCACCGCTGGCGTGGCGAAATGCGAGAGCCACGCCTGGGTGGAATGCTGGTTTCCGGGCATCGGCTGGATCGGGTTCGACCCCACCAACGACACCGAAGGCGACGAGCGTCACATCCGGGTCGCGGTGGGACGCGACTATGCCGATGTCCCGCCGACCCGAGGCACCTTTCGCGGGGCGGGGGGTTCGATGCTCGAGACCGAGGTCATCATCGAGCGTGGACCCGGGTGAAGGGTGATGCCTGGTGTTGTGTCTCGCAAATAGGTTTGCAAAGATGCGCAGGACCTCCGCGAGCTGGACTTCGCCATAGACGGCCCGCGCCAGCTTCTGCCCCCGCAACCGCCCACCTTCGTCACCTCGCACGGCCGCGGGCCGAAATCAATGTTTCCGTAGAGCCGCCTGATTTGTGATTCCTCGTTACCAAACGCCATATGTGGTATGCTGTAACACACTTTTTTGTCTAATCGAGATCAGATACCGGACAACAACACGAAGGAGAAGCTGATGACGCTTGCAGACGTACAGAAACTGATATCGGACAACAAGGTAACACGTGTTGATCTCCTCGTCACCGACCTCATCGGCCGATGGCAGCACTTCTCGATACCCCCTTCCAGCGTGAAGGAGAGTCTGGTCGAGCGCGGCCAGGGGTTCGACGGCTCCAGCCTGCGGGGCTTCCAGTCCATCGACCAATCCGACATGTTGCTGGTCCCCGACCTCGACTCGGCCCGGATCGATCCCGTGGAGTCGCAACCCTCGCTCAAGCTCATCTGCGACGTCGTGGACCCGCTGACCGGTGATCGCTACACTCGCGATCCGCGCTACGTGGCCACCAAGGCCGAAGCCCATCTGCTCACCTCCGGTATCGCCGACAAGGCCTTCTTTGGCCCCGAGCTCGAGTTCTTCGTGCTCGAGAACGTCCGTTTCGGCCTGAAGCCCAACTCGTCGTTCCACATCGTGGACTCGGACGAGGCCGACTGGAACTCCGCCCGGGAGGAGGACGAACGCAACCTCGGCTACAAGATCCCGCCCAAGCAAGGCTACTCCCCGATTCCGCCGTTCGACCAGCTCGCGGACCTGCGCTGGGAAATGGCGGAGAAGATGCAGCAGGTAGGCCTCGATTTCGAGGTCCATCACCACGAGGTGGCGACGGGCGGCCAGGGCGAGATCGCCACCCGCTTCCAGACCCTGCGCCGGAAGGCCGACGAGACCCAATGGTACAAGCACATCGTGCGCAACGTCGCCAGGGCCCACGGCAAGTCCGCGACGTTCATGCCCAAGCCCCTGTTCGGGGACAACGGCAGCGGCATGCACGTGCACCAGTCCCTCTGGCTCGGCGACAAGCCGCTCTTCTTTGAAGCCGGCACCTACGCGGAGTTGTCCGAGCTGGCGCGTTTCTATATCGGCGGCCTGCTGAAGCACAGCCCGTCATTGCTGGCCTTTTGCGCCCCCACGACCAATTCGTACAAACGCCTGGTCCCGGGCTTCGAGGCGCCGGTGTACCTGGCCTACTCCGCGCGCAACCGCTCGGCGGCGGTCCGCATCCCCACTTACGAGACCTCGGCGGCCAGCAAGCGGATCGAGTTCCGGCCGCCCGACCCCTCCGCCAACACCTACCTGGCCTTCTCCGCCATGCTGATGGCGGGGCTCGACGGCGTCCGGAACCGCATCGATCCGGGAGACCCCACCGACACGGATATCTACGAGCTCTCCGCCGAGGAAGCAGCCCGGATTCCTTCCGTTCCCACTTCCATGGAGGAAGCGGTGGCCGCCCTCGGTGCGGACCACCAGTACCTGCTGGAGGGGGGAGTCTTCACGCAGGACGTCATCGACCACTACATCGCGTTCAAGGAGCAGGAATCGAGGGATGTCTTCATGCACCCGGTGCCGGCCGAGTTCTTTCACTATTATCATATCTAGGGGCCTGTCCGACGGACCGACGATAACGGCCATGAGTTCCACGAACTGGAGGCTTGCAGACGAAATTCGATGAAACCGGAGGTACCGTGAACATGAGCAACTACGGCTTTCCAAAATGGGTTTCGGGCTTCGGCGGACACTTCGGCCGCATGGCCACGGC
>JAPOQB010000500.1 GCA_026710965.1 Deltaproteobacteria bacterium
AGGTATTCCCGCGGCCGGCCCGCGTTCTGGAGCGCCTCCACCGCCTCGTCCCCCGCGTAGACCCGCATCACCAACTCCTCGTCGGAGATGGAGGGCCCGCCGAGTTGTGTCCGGACCTCCTTCAGCGACGGGTCCGGCTGCTCCCAGCCCTCCCACGCCTTGGCCCGGGGCCGTCCGAGGATGCGGTCCTTGACGTCGGGGTCCATGAGGTCGGCACCTTCCCGGCCCCAGATGCCCAGGGCGTACTGGATGGACTGGTCCGAGACCTGCTTGTAGCGTTCCCCGAGGATGATGTTGAAGGCGGCCTGGGTGCCGACGAACTGGGACAGCGGCGTCACCATGATGGGATAGCCCCACTCCGCGCGTATCCGCGCGGCCTCCTCCAGCGCCGCCGGCAGTTTGTCCTCCATGCCCACCAGACGGAGCTGGTGCACGAAGTTGGAGATCATGCCGCCGGGCACCTGGTGGGCGTAGACGGATTGGTCGAAGGCCGCGGGCGCGCCCATCGGCAGCCGGTCCCGTTTGGCCACGAAGGTGAAGTGCTCCTGTACGGGCTTCAGCACCTCCTCGTCCACCGGCACCTTGTAACCCAGGGTCCGGAGGTTCTGCGCCATGTTGAAGACCGACGGCTGGGCCGATCCGTTGGCCAGGGGCGGCACGCCGGTGTGGATGGTGGTCATGCCGAGCTTGATGGCCTCGATATAGTTGAGCGGCGCCAGCCCGTTGTTGCAGTGGGCGTGGAACTCCACCGGCGTGTCGCCGACGTTGTCCAGCACGATGGGCACCAGCGTCCGTGTCCGCTCGGGAGTGAGCAGACCGCCCACGTCCTTGAAACAGATGCGGTAGGGCTTCATGGCCGCGGCCTCACGGGTCTTGCGCGCGTAGTATTCGTCGGTGTGCCGCGGCGACTCCGAGTAGATCAGGTTCACGACCGCGTCCACGCCCAGCCTGCCCAGCTCGTCCACGTCGTCCTTGAACACGGTGTAGTCGTTCCAGGGGTTCGAGGTGCGGGTGAGCCGGATGCCGCTGTCCACCACGTGCTGGACCACGAGCCGGGCCACCGCCGTGGGTTTCTTCTCCAGCCCGCCCTTCACGCCCCCGTGGAGCCGGAGCGGGGTGTTGCGCGCGCGCCGGGCACCCTCCCGCAGCCAGTGCCAGGGGTCCTCCTTGTGCTCGCGCACGTACTTCTTGATCATGGTGGCGCTGAAGAACTCCATGGACTCGAAGCCCGCCTGGTCCATGCGCTCGATGGCCTCGAGCATGGCCGCGGTCTTCATGTTGAAGGCCCACAGGCTCTGGTTGCCGTCGCGCAGGGTGGTGTCGACAAATTTTACGTCGCTCATGGGTCTCCTCAGGCGGCGGCCTCGTCCGCCGCGCCTCCGTTGTCGTTCCGCCCCAGGGTGAGGGAGAAGCCCGGCTTGCGGATGTAGACCTGGGTGTATTCCTGCTGCCGGGTGAGCTCGTTGATGAGCCGCACCAGCGGCTGGCTGGCGCTCAGGTACTCCCGGGGCCGGCCGGCGTTCTGCAGCGCGTCGACGGCTTCATCCCCCGCGTAGACGCGCATGATCAGCTCCTCGTCGGAAAGCGACGACCCGACCTGCGCCCGCACTTCCTTGAGGGAGGGGTCCGGCTGCTCCCAGTTCTCCCAGGCCTTGGTCCGCGGCCGACCCAGGATGCGGTCCTTCACGTCCGGGTCCATGTACTCCGCGCCCTGCCGGCCCCAGATGCCCAGGGCGTACTGGATGGACTGGTCGGTGACCTGCTTGTAGCGCTCGCCCATGATGACGTTGATGGCCGCCTGGGTGCCGACGAACTGGGACAGGGGCGTCACCATGATGGGATAGCCCCACTCCTCGCGCACCCGCGCGGCCTCCTCAAGCGCCGCCGGCAGCTTGTCCTCCATGCCCACGAGCTTGAGCTGGTGCACGAAGTTGGAGATCATCCCGCCGGGCACCTGGTGGCCGTAGACGGACTGGTCGAAGGCTCGGGGCGCCCCTATGGGCAGCCCGTCCCGCTTGGCCACGAAGGTGAAATGCTCCCGCACCGGCTCCAGCGCCTTCTCGTCCACCGACGCGGTGTGGCCCATGGCGCGCACGTTCCTGAGCATGTTGAAGATCGAGGGCTGGGCCGAGCCGTTGGCCAGGGGCGGCACGCTGGTGTGGATGGTGGTCATACCGAGCTTGATGGCTTCCAGGCAGTTGAGCGGCGCCAGGCCGTTGTTGCAGTGGGCGTGGAACTCCACCGGGATGTCGCCGATGTTCTCCAGCACGATGGGCACCAGCGTCCGGGTGCGCTCCGGAGTCAGCATCCCGCCCACGTCCTTGAAGCAGATGCGGTAGGGCTTCAGGGCGGCGGCTTCCCGGGCCTTCTGGGCGTAGTACTCGTCGGTGTGCCGCGGCGATACCGAGTAGATGATGTTCGCCACGGCATCCATGCCGAGCTCGCGCAGGTCGTCCACCTCCTGCTTGAACACCGAGTAGTCGTTCCACGGGTTGGAGTTGCGCGTCAGGCGGATGCCGTTGTCCACCAGGTGACTGACCACCAGCTTGGCCACCGACGTGGGCTTCTTCTCCAGCCCGCCCCGGATGCTGCCGTGCATCCGCAGGGAGGTGTTGCG
>JAPOQB010000371.1 GCA_026710965.1 Deltaproteobacteria bacterium
ACGAACCACCAGCTCCAACCTGACAGATAAGGGCTGGGTTGCAACGCGCACCCGACGGGCCTGTCCAGTCGGGAACTCCTGGGCTGGTAGATGTCGCCGGCCGGGAGGCCACGGTGAAGGACTGCGGCGTAGCCGTGGCGAGGTTGCAGGGGCATAGCTGGGCACCGACCCCGTTGAAAGGTTCGAGAGTGAACGTGGGAACCACTCCGTTGGTCCCTGCCAGCACGGTGGGGAAGACCTGTCGCCGGTTGACGCCGGCGGAGTGGGGCGGAGGACCCGTAGTAGTCTGAGCACGGGAAAGCCGTGTACATGGCGAAGGGGTCCAGTGTGCTCACGGCTTCAATGCCCAACGAGGAGGACGCTGGTGAATACCGGTGCTTCATGGCTTGGCCCGGACGAGGCGGAGTCACGAGTACTCGCGATGCAGACGAAGCTGAACCGTTGGGCGACAGCCGAACCCGGCCGTCGCTTCGATGACCTGTACAACCTCGTCTATGACCCGGCGTTTCTCGTTACGGCGTGGCGCCGGGTGCGGGGAAACAAGGGCGCACGAACCGCTGGCGTCGATGGAGTAGCACCACGGTCCATCGGCTCCGGTACGAAGACACTGCTGGCTGGGTTGAGAGAAACACTCAAGGCTCGCCGGTTGTGCCGCAACGGGTGCGGGAGAAGACAATCCTGAAGGCGGGCAACAAAGTCCGCTCGCTGGGCATACCGACGACCGCAGACCGAATCGTGCAAGCTTCCTTGAAGCTGGTGCTCGAGCCTATCTTCGAGGCGGATATCAAGGCGTGCTTCGATGAGATCGACCACACGGGCCTGATGGAACGGGTGCGACATCGAATCGCGGACAAGCGTATCCTGAGCTTGGTCAAGGCGTTTCTCAAGGCCGGCGTCCTCTGTGAGGATCAAACCAGCCGCGAGACGATCACCGGCACTCCTCAGGGCGGCATCATGACGCCCTGAACGCAAAAGGTAACCTTCGCCTTGGGGGCCGTCCGTGTCGGATTTCGAGGGGTCCGGACCACCCCCAGGCGAGCCCGGGATTGGGATTGAATGGCGGATAGTGATTTTGTCCTCGGTGACCAACACCTCCTTCACGAGGAGCCGGACGATGCGCTGGCGTTCGGCGATGTCGAGGGTTTCGGCGGACGAACGCAACCGCTCCAGAAAGCCGGTCAGGGTCTCGGCGAGCCGGAGATAGGTCTCCCGATCCTGGGCGCGATCGACGGCGGATTGCAGTTCGCGATGCAGAGCCTGTTCCTGGCGGCGCAGCTCGGGCGTTCTGTCGCGCAGTTCGTCGATGGTGATCAACTCTTCCTGATAGGCCGTGACCAGGCGGTCGATACCCTTGCGGACTCTGATAAGCCGATGCCGAAGGTCGGCCTCGCGCTGCTGGTTGGGATCGGAGACACGGGCTGCCTCCAGTGGCCGGTCGATCTCCGCCCTCACCCGTGCCGGATCTTCGAGCAGGCGGACCAGCTCGGTCCACACGATGTCGTCGAGCAGATCCTGGCGCACCGGACGGCTGTCGCACAGCGGGCCGTTGAGATAGCGCCAGGCGTCGGAAC
>JAPOQB010000117.1 GCA_026710965.1 Deltaproteobacteria bacterium
CCGGTGTCGGACAACGCGCCCGCGGCCTCCTCGATGGCTCCCTGGAGCTGGTCGAGGGGTTTGCTCCACTTTCCGGTCATGCGCAGCCGGGTGACGTGGATGTCCACGTCATCGGGCGCGTATTCGTTGAACTGCGGCTCGGTGAGCCGGTTGGCGGACGGAATGATCAGGCCGATGCGCGCGTGGTCTTCCATGACGTTCCTCCGTTCGGTCCCGTTTGTCTAGTGCCGGGGGGCCCGCGCCGCGGTGGATCCACCCGGGTGCGAAGGACGCAAAATCCGACAGGCTTCTAGGCCGGCGGAACCTCCCCGTTCCATTTTTCCCATGAGCCCATGGCCGTGGCCAGGGCCTGCGGCTCCGGCAGGTCCTTCAGGTCGAAGAACTCGACGGCGTTCTTGGAGAGCACCAGCTCCTTCTGGGCGAAGCTCATATCGTCGCCCGAGATGACGTCCCGGACGGAGTAGGGGAAGTGGCAGTCCCAGTGGCAGTAGTCCGAGGCGTAGAGCACGGTGGCGGGCCCGGATGCGTCCAGCACCCGGTCCAGTCCGGTTTCCTCGGATTCGCACGACAGCACGATCTGCTCGCTCCGGATGACCTCGCTGGGACGCCGCCGCATCTCGGGCATCTGCGGCGCCAGCTTCTCCTTGTGCTCGTCCAGGCGCTCCATCCAGAAGGGCAGCCAACCGGCCGCGCCTTCCATGTAGGCCACCTTCAGCCTGGGATAGCGGTCGAATACGCCTTCTCCGAGCATGTGCATCATGGCGATCATGAGCTCGAAGGGAAACGCCGTTGTGTGGACGTAGACGTACTTGTAGAAGCGCCGGCTGCCGGCGCCCATGACCCCGGACACGCCGGGAACGCCGTCGTGCCCGGTCTGCGGGTGTACCGAGAGCGGCATGCCGATTTCCTGGGCGGCGGCGTAGATGGGGTCGAACATGGGGTCGCCCATGTTGCGTCCGTAGACGTTGGTGGGGAGCATGGCGGTGGTGGCGCCGTGCTCGGCCAGGTAGTGGAGCTCCCGCACCGCCGCCTCGGGGTCCTGGCAGGGGATGAGGCCCACGGCCCGCAGGCGTCGGGGGTCGGCGGAACAGTACTCCAGCAGCCATTCGTTCACCGCATGACAGAGCGCGCCCGCCAGACCCTTGTCCATCAGCCCGTTGACCGTCAGCGCGATCTGGGTGCCGAAGATCACCGCCACGTCGATTCCCTCGAGGTCCATGTCCTTGAGGCGTTCCCTGGGCTCGGTCATGCCGGGACGGCCCTTGCGCGCCTCCTTGGTCATGGGGCCGGTCACTCCAGGCCCGGGGCCCTCGTTGGCCGGCCAGATGCGGCCCTCCAGCAGCAGCCGGTTGCCGCCCCGGTTGTCCTTGAGGCGTACCGGCGCCAGCGACTTGTACTTCTCGGGCATCAAGGGCTTGAAGTCGATGTCGCCCTCGTTGACGTGACCGTCCGCGTCGATGACCAGCGTGTTGGTGAAATCTTCCATGATTCGTGGTTACTACTACCGCCGTTTTTGTGTCAAGATGCCCGCGTCGTCGAGGTAGCCCATGGATACCGAATCCAGCGCCACGCCCGCACCCCTGCTCGAAGTCAAGGACCTGCGAACGTACTTCTACACCCGGTCGGGAACGGGCCGGGCCGTGGACGGCGTCTCATTCACGCTGAACCAGGGGGAGTCGCTGGGCCTGCTGGGCGAGTCGGGCTGCGGCAAGAGCATGACCAGCCTCTCGATCCTTCGGCTGGTGCCGCGGCCGGCCGGGCGCATCGTCTCGGGTCAGGTGCTGTTCCGGGGCCGGGACCTGCTGAGGATATCGGAGCAGGATATGCGCCGGGTCCGGGGCAGGGAGATCGCGATGATCCTCCAGGATCCCCTGAGCACCCTGAATCCGGTGTTCACCATTGGCAACCAGGTGGCGGAGCCGTTGCGGGTCCACGGCGTCGTGTCGCGCTCCCGCCTTTGGGAGAGGGTCTCGAAGCTCTTGAGCCTCGTGCGCATACCCGCACCGGAGTCGCGTCTGAGGGACTACCCGCACCAGTTCAGCGGCGGCATGCGCCAGCGGGTGGTGGGCGCCACGGCCATCGCCGCCGGCCCCAGGCTTCTCATCGCCGACGAGCCTACCACGTCGCTGGACGTCACCATCCAGGCCCAGTATCTGCGGCTCCTGAAGGAGCTCCAGAGGGAGTCGAATCTTTCCATCATCTACATCACTCACGACCTGGCCACCCTGGCGCGGATCTGTGACCGGGTGGCGGTCATGTACGCCGGCAAGATCGTGGAGCAGTTGACCGTGGAGGCGTTGTTCGAACGCCCCGCGCATCCCTATACGGAAGCATTGCTGCAGTCGGTCCCGCGCATGGACCGCAAGGTGCACCGGTTCGCTTCCATCGAGGGCAGCCCGCCGCTGGTGTACGACCTGCCGCCGGGCTGCGCGTTCGCGCCGCGCTGCCCCAGGGCCATGGATATCTGCCGGTCGGAGTCCCCGCCGGTGACCCGGCTGGATGCGGACCACCACGTGGCCTGCTGGCTGCACGAGAAGGACGAGCATGACGCCCACCCTGCTGGAAGCCAGGAACGTCAGTAAGCGTTTCCCCGTGACCAAGGGGTTGATCCTCGGCGGCAACGTGGGCTGGATTCACGCCGTCGAGGACGTCAGCTTCCACATCGACGGCGGCGAGACCCTGGGACTGGTGGGGGAGTCCGGTTGCGGCAAGAGCACCACGGCCAGGATGGTGTTGTTGTTGGAGCACCCTACCGGCGGCGAGATACTATACCAGGGGACCAGGCTGGAACAGATGTCGGGCAACGACCTGCGGCAGTACCGGAGCACCGTGCAGGCGGTGTTTCAGGATCCCCAGAGTTCCCTCAACCCCAGGATGCGGGTGGGCGATATCGTCGGCGAGCCGCTGGAGGTGAACGCCGGGCTTCCCCGGAGGGCGGTGCGTGAACGGGTGGCGGAAGTCTTGAAGGACGTCAACCTCGACGCCGCCTTCGCCCGGCTCTATCCCCACGAGTTCAGCGGCGGCCAGCGCCAGCGCATCGCCCTGGCGCGGGCCCTCGCGACCCATTCCCGGTTGATCGTCCTGGACGAGCCGGTGGCCTCCCTCGACGCCTCCATCCGAAGCCAGATCATCAACCTGCTCAAGGACCTCCAGGACCAGCACGGCCTGAGCTACCTGCTCATCACCCACGACCTGGCCGTGTCACGGCACCTGAGCCACCGCGTCGCGGTCATGTATCTGGGAAGGATCGTCGAGGAGGGGACGGCCGATGCGCTGTACGCGGAACCCCTGCATCCGTACACCAAGGCGCTCATCGCCGCCGC
>JAPOQB010000814.1 GCA_026710965.1 Deltaproteobacteria bacterium
CCTGATCGTGGTGGGCTTTCGCAGGCAGGTCTTTCTCGACAAGCAGGCCGAGCTGTTCCCGCGCATCGAGCGCGGCCTCATCAAGGAGGAGGACCTGCACGAGCTGGGCGAGCTGCTCACCGGCCAGTGCCGCGGCCGGGAAAGCGACGACGAGATCATCGTCTTCAAGAACAACACCGGCATGGGCATCCAGTTCGCCGCCACCGCCCGGATCCTCTACGAGGCCGCCCGCAAGAAAGGCATCGGCACCGAGCTCCCCTCCGAACTGTTCGTCACCGACCGCAAGGGCAAGACCTACTCGCCGTAACCGGCCTTACACGGCGCCTCCGCATGGCTATCTCTCCCAAGCGTCCGCGCGGCCGCCCAAGTGAGTTGCAAGGAACCGCTCGATTCGCCGCGCGAACTTGAGCTTGTTGCTCCTCTTGCCGATGACGTGACCCTCGTCCGGGAACACGAGATAGTCCAGGGGCGCGTTTCCTTTGCGAAGTTCCGTAAGCAACCGGTCGAAGTGCTCCTTCGAAACGCGGGGATCCCTGGCGCCGTGGAACATCAACAGCGGTCGCTCGATGTGCTCCGCGACGGTGATGGGGGAGTGACGTTCGAGCTCGCGGTGTTCGGCGGGATTGCCGGTGTCGCCGGCGAAGTGTATCCACCATGCGAGTCCTTGCGGGTTGTCACGGAAGCTGTCCACCAGGAGCGCCAGGTCGGTGATACCCATGGCGCTGATGCCGGCGGCAAACTTCCTGGGAGTCCGGGCCAGCGCCATGAGCGCGGCATAGCCGCCGTAACTGTGACCGTAGATGGCGACCTTCTCCGGATCCGCATAGCCCTTCGCGATGGCCCAGTCCACGGCGTCGATCAGGTCGTCCTGCATTTTCCGGCCGAACTCCTTGCGCCCCTTCTCCATGAAGGATTTTCCGAAACCTGCGGAACCCCTGAAATTGACCGTCATGACGGCGTAGCCCCGGTTGGCGAGAAACTGCGTTTCGAGGTCGAAACGCCATGTGTCCTGGAGCCATGGTCCGCCGTGAACCTTCAGGACCATGGGCAAGCGTTTCCCGGCCGTGCCTTTGGGCAACGTAAGATAGCCGCTCAAGGAAAGTCCGTCCCGCGCCGTGAAGTGGATGGGCAGCGTTTCGGAAAGGTCCTCCGAGAATTTCGTGGCTGAATGCGCGGCCAGGAGTTCCCTTGTACCCGACACCCTGTCGACCA
The DNA here is from genome assembly GCA_026710965.1 of Deltaproteobacteria bacterium. Taxonomy (GTDB): domain Bacteria; phylum Desulfobacterota; class Binatia; order UBA9968; family JAJDTQ01; genus JAJDTQ01. The sequence continues at coordinate 1,213 of JAPOQB010000814.1, forward strand.
GGTAGGTGGAGACTGCCCGCCGGTCGGTTTCGGCCCGGAGGACGAGGCGGGTGTGATCGAGACTGCCGCTGGTCATATGGTAGACGATGGGTGCCGTGCCCATCACGGCTTGGAGGTCGCGGCCCAATTGCGGGTCGAAGAAATGATACCGCGGTAGAGGATCGAAATAGCGGACGAGTAACGGTGCATAGGCATGAATGTCGATCCAGAAGCTCGAGAGGTCCGAGTCGGGTGCCTCGAAAATCACTTCCTGTTCGCCGGTGACGAGGTCGAGTTTGACCAGTGACAGTTTGTCGCGTCCGGCATTGGTGTTTCCAAAAACGGTGGTACTGCCGTCCGGGACGTTGGTTACGGATGCCAATGCGTCTCGGAACGTCCCGCTCAGGAGGGGTATGGGACGCCTGTCTGCCCGGACGCTCCAGGTTCCGTCCGCCGCCCTCTGAAGCCGCGCCAGCACTCTGCCATTGCGATCCGTGATCCAATCCGTTGGCAGGCCGTCACTGCTGCCGCGAAACTGGTGGTCACCGGTCGTCATGTCGATCTCGTACAGGTCATGCGCGTGCCGGTCGCGAAGATTCATGACGACCATCACCGACTCCGGTTTGCCGAGCAGCAAGAAGTAGGAACTGACGTTGACGCCGTCGAAAGGCGTCAGGTCGCGGGGAGCCTTCCAGGGAGCGTCCGTATCGACCAGAAACAGGTGGCGGTTTCTGCCCACCAAGGCGCGGAACAGCACGTGTCTGCTGTCGAGCGTCCAATCGAACTTCGCGATGTACCTGAAG
>JAPOQB010000502.1 GCA_026710965.1 Deltaproteobacteria bacterium
CGCAAGACCCATGGGAAGAAGGTGTTCGAGATAAGGCCCCGTTTCGACTGGAACAAGGGCAAGGCGGTGGGGTGGATCCTCCAGGCGCTCGGGCTCGACCACCCGGGGGTCGTGCCCCTCTACATGGGTGATGACACCACCGATGAAGATGCCTTCGAGGCCGTGGCCGGCATGGGGTTCGGGATCCTCGTGGCGGACGAGCCTCGCCCGACGGCGGCGGTCTATCGGCTGGCGGGGGACGCGGAAGTGGCGCGGTTCCTCCAGCGCCTTGCCGACACCATTCATGAGCCCGCGTAGCTGATGGAGGACCGGCGCGAAGAGTTCTGGAGCCGGCTCCGGGCCGCCGGCATCCCGGGAGTGCCCGACGAGTTTTCCGTGACCTTCGCACACCAGGCGATTCCGCCTGAGGTGCTGGCCGAAATCGACGATTTCATACGGGTCTTCGAGGACGTGACGACCCGGCCGGCGTGGCGGGAAAGCGTCATCGGTTCCTCCGGACAGAGATTGCCCGCGGAACGGCCGGAGGTGTGTTTTTTCAGCGCCTGGGATTTCCACCTTCCTCCCGAAGGCCCGTGGCAGGTCATCGAGTTCAATGACAACGGCTCCGGCCTCCTGTTTGCCGGCCTCATCAACGAGTTCTTCCACGACTTGTTGGAACCGGCGCAGAAGGCGAGGCTTGAATCGCCGCCCACGGCCGCCGACCTCGGGCGGCACATCAAGCAGATGGTCCGCCGGGAAGCCGAGGAGTTCTTCGGCATTTTCCCCGAGGGCCTTTTTCTGATCCTCGACGAGCCCGAAGCCCTGGAACGGGGCAAGTTCGGCGCGGAGATGGAGATGTTGCGGGAGCTCTTCCGGGAGGAAGGGTGGCCGTCGGAGGTGGGTTCCACGGCGGATCTCCGCTGGGATGGAGAGCGGCTCCGGCACGGCGGCGAGCCGGTGTCCTTCATCGTGAACCGTTCCACCGACTTTTTCCTGGAGAAGGAGACCGCGCGCGCGCTGCGGGAGGCTTTCATGGACGGCGATGTGTACGTCGCGCCCAATCCTTTCACCTACGGCACCCGCAGCGACAAGCGGCTGCTGGAATTCCTTTCGCTTCCTTCGTGGGACCGGGAGCTCGGCATCGACGCCGGCGAGCGGGAAGTCTTGAGCCGCCACATCCCCGACACCCACCTGCTCCGGCCCGAGAACCTCGAGGACATCGTCGAGAACAGGGATCGGTTCGTGTTCAAGCCGATCCGCAGCCATGCCAGCCGGGGGTTCCTCCCGAGCGCGCGGGTAGGGCGCTCGCGTCTGCAGCGGCTGCTGCGGAGGGGCGAGGGCTACGTCGCCCAGAGGAAGGTGGGACGGCCGCGGATCCAGCTTGACGGCGACTCGTATGTGTGGGCGGACCTGCGCGTGTGGGCGTACCGGGGCGAGCGCGTGCTCCTCTCCGGCCGCACCTCGGTGGACGGCGAGTCGCTGGACCTGAGGCCGCCCGCGGGCTGGCTTCCCACCTTCGCCGCCAAGGCCGGGTAAGGGGAACAAGGCAACCTCGGGAGTTGACCGCCCCGGCGGCGTATTCTACGGTCGTTTATCTTGTAACGGAGGAATGGAACATGATCGAAGTCAATGGACTCACGGGTGCCGAGGCGTTTTTGCGGGTGCTGTCCGGCATGGGCGTGGAGCGGATCTTCGCATCGCCGGGCTCGGAGTGGTCGCCGGTATGGGAGGC
>JAPOQB010000513.1 GCA_026710965.1 Deltaproteobacteria bacterium
AGCGCGGCTCGATGGCGCGCCGGCACAGCAGAATGGTGTCGTCCCACTCCGGAATGCAGCCGACCACGATCTTGGGATTGGTGTAGTGAATGGTATTGCAGGAGCCGCACACGTGCCGGGGCATGTTATCGCCCTCCGGTATACGGAGTTCCACCGGAGCGGCGCAGGCGCTACAATAGTTCATGACCCAACCTTCCGGCCGGTTCCAACGGCAGACGCTCCCTCGTTACGCCTGCTCGGGTTGCCGGCTGCGGGTAATATAGGGTGATCCCCATTCAGGGTCAATCAACGAGGTCGCAGTGACCCGAACGGAGGCGCCGTGTCGATATTCCCTGAACGCCTGGAATCATGGTTCCGCAAAGCCGTGCCCGATGTCCGTTTCTGCTCGCTCCGCTATGTCGGCGAACGTTCCGAAAGCCTCTGCGTACGACGCGGCGTGGTGGAACCCATCGCGTCAGGCGAGGATGCCGGCGTCATGATCACCTTGGCGGACGGTGACGGACTGGGTTATGCCGGCACCTGCGACCTGAGCGCCGAGGGGCTTCAGCGGGCCATGAGCCGCGCCCGGGACTGGGCCGCGCGCACCGCCGGGCACATGGCCTTTTCCGTCGCGCCGCCGCGGGAGCCATGCCGGGGTGACTACCGGACGCCGGTGGCGGTTCCCTGGGATTCGGTGCCGTTGCGCGACAAGATCGACCTCCTGCGCGCCCAGAGCGACCGGCTGCACACGGACCCCCGCATCGTGGACTGGGACGCCTCGTTGTGGCACTCCGAGACCGAGATCCTCTATCTGACGGCCGACGGCACCCGCGTGCACCAGACTCTGAACCAAATGGTGCCAGGCCTGGGCTGCACCGCCAACGACGGCCCGGAGACGGTCAGCCGCTCCTTCGGCGGCCGGGGCTTCTGTCGCCAGGGCGGCCTCGAAGTGCTGGACCAGACCGGTTTCCGGGACGCCGCGCCGGTGCTGGCGCAGGAAACGCTGGAGCTCCTGGCGGCGCCCAACTGCCCCACCGGAACCATGGATCTGCTGCTCGCCCCCGACCAGCTCATTCTCCAGATCCACGAGTCCATCGGCCATCCGCTGGAGCTCGACCGTATCCTGGGCGACGAACGCAACTACGCGGGCACCAGCTTCGTCACCCCGGACATGTTCGGCCGCTACCGCTACGGGTCGGAATTGCTGAACGTCACCTTCGATCCCACCGATCCGGGACAGTTCGCCAGCTATGGCTATGACGACGAGGGTCTGCCGGCGCGCCGGGAACATATCATCAAGGACGGCGTGCTCATGCGCGGGCTGGGGGGACATCTGTCCCAGCAGCGCACCGGCGTTGACGGAGTGGCCAATTCCCGGGCCACCAGTTGGAACCGTCCGCCCATCGACCGCATGGCCAACCTCAATCTGGAACCCGGAGAATCCACCTTCGACGATATGGTCGGCTCCATCGAGCGCGGCGTCCTCATGCAGACCAACTGCTCGTGGTCCATCGACGACTCCCGCAACAAGTTCCAGTTCGGCTGCGAGCGCGGCACGGTGATAAGGGACGGCGAGCTGCGGGAGGTGGTCAAGAAGCCCAATTACCGGGGACTCTCGGCCACGTTCTGGCGCAGTCTCACCCACGTGGGCAACCCGGCCACCCGCGAGGTTCTGGGCACCCCGTTCTGCGGCAAGGGCGAGCCGAACCAGGTGATCCGGGTAGGGCACGCCGCGCCCGCGTGCGTGTTCACCGGCGTCCAGGTCTTCGGCGGAGAATCCTGACCAGGAGCCTGATACGGATGCAAGGCTACTTCCACGAATTGGCCGATGCCGCCGAGTCCCTGCTGAAGGCCGGCGAGGTGCTGCTGCTGGACTTTGCCGGCGAGGAATCGAGCTTCGTGCGCTTCAACCGAAGCGCGGTGCGCCAGCCGGGTACCGTGGAGCAGCGTGTCCTCGCCCTCCATCTGATCGCCGACCGGCGCCGGGTGGCCACGCGTCTGACGGTCTGTGGCGATGCCTCGCTGGACCGGGAGCGGATCCGGAAGGCCCTCGAGGACGCGCGCGACCGGCTGGGCATCGTGCCCGAAGACCCTTTCCTCCACTACGCGACGGAGATCCATTCCACCGAATCGGGGCATCCCAACCGGTTGCCCGAGGACGAAGGACAGGTGGTGGAATCCATCGTCAAGGCGGGGGAGGGGCGTGATCTCGTGGGCATCTACATGGCCGGCGGCATACACCGGGGCTTCGCCAACTCTCTGGGTCAGCGGAACTGGTTCTCCACCTACAGCCATCACTTCGACTGGAGCTTCTATCTGGACGGCGACAAGGCGGTCAAGTGCGCCTATGCCGGGTTCGTGTGGAATCCGTCGGAGTTCCAGGAGAAGGTGGCGCGGGCGGCCGCGGAGCTGGAGGCGCTGCGCCGCCCGGCGCGGACCCTGACGCCCGGGCGGTACCGCGTCTACCTGGCGCCGCAGGCCCTTGAGGAGGTCGTCGGACTGCTCCGTTGGGGCGGGTTCGGCCTCACCGCCCAACGGACACGGCGGACGCCGCTGCTGCGGATGGTCACGGGAGACGCGGCGCTGGATTCGTCGGTGAGCATGGTGGAAGACACCCGTGCCGGCCTGACCGCGAACTTCGACGACGCGGGCTTCATCAGGCCCGATCGCATCGTCCTCATCGACCAGGGAAGATTCGGCGAGCCCCTGGTCTCGCCCCGGGCGGCCAAGGAGTACGACGTCCCGGCCAACGGCGCCGGCGGACGCGAATCGCCCCAGTCGCTGGCCATGGCCGGCGGCGCGATCCCGATGCGCGACGTCCTCGCCGCCCTGGGCACCGGCATCTTCATCAACAATCTCTGGTATCTGAACTACTCCGACCGGGACGCGTGCCGCATGACCGGCATGACCCGATTCGCCGCCTTCTGGGTCGAAGACGGCGAAGTGCAGGCGCCCGTGAACGTGATGCGCTTCGACGAAACCCTGTACCGGATGCTGGGGGAGAATCTCGTGGGTCTGACCCGGGAAGTGGAGCTGTTGCCCGATTCCAATTCGTACGGCGGCCGTTCCACCCGCAGCCTCCGGCTCCCCGGAGCGCTGGTGGAGGACTTCGCCCTGACCCTGTAACGCGCGCGGGGCAGGCATTGCGGATGTCGGACTCAAGTGATTTATTGAGCCCAAAAAGGCACCCACAGGGAGGTAGAAATGGAAACCAACGGTTACGATCGCAAGGCCGATGACCTCGGCAACGTCGTTGCTCTCGAGCACGTCAACGTCACGATACCCGATCAGTCCACGGCCGTTACGTTCTATGTTCTCGGGCTGGGGCTGACCCGGGACCCGTACATGAACGTGGGCCTGAACAACATGTGGGTCAACGTCGGCGGCCAGCAGTTCCATCTGCCCACCCGGGGCGTCCAGAAGATCCCGGGATGTATCGGCCTGGTCCTTTCCGACCTCGAAACCCTGAAGCAACGCCTCGCCACGGTGCAGCCCGAGCTCAAGGGGACCCGCTTCAAATGGCGTGAAGCCGAGGATCACGTGGCGGTCACGGGTCCCTGGGGCAATCAGTTCCGTTGCCACGCGGCCGGGCCGGAGTTCGGTGACATGACCATCGGCATGCCATACATCGAGTTCCTGACTCCGCCGGGCACGGCCCGGACCATCGGCAAATTCTACAAGTCGGTCCTCCAGGCGCCGGTCTCATACAAGAGCGACAGCGCGAGAGTCAAGGTGGGACGCAACCAAAGCCTGGTCTTCACCGAGACCGACAAAAAGATCCCCGCCTACGACGGCCACCACATCGCCGTGTACATCGCCAACTTCTCCCGCGCTCATCAGTTCCTGCTGCGCCGGGACCTGATCATGGAAGAGAGCAACGCGCACCAGTACCGCTTCAGGGACATCGTCGACCCCGCCACGGGCGAGAAAGCCTTCACGCTGGAGCACGAGGTCCGCAGCCTGTACCATCCCATGCTCGGCCGCACCATGGTCAACCGCAACGCGGAGCAGACCCAGCGCGGCTACACTCCGGGGCGCGACGTTTACTACCCGTAGCAGGCGTCCCGGCGATCAGTTCTTCTCGAACAGGGACCCGAGGCGCGCCAGCGCGGCCGCCATATCGATGCCCGGCGCGTCGATCACCGGCAGCAACGGGTCCGCGTTCTTCTCGAAACGCCTGATGGCGGTCTTCACGGTATAACGGCTCGGGTCCAGCCGGGCCGTCACCTCGGACCAGCGGAGCGGGCAGGAGACCGGCGCGCCGGGCAGGGGCCGCACGGAGAACGGCCCGGCGATGGTGCGGCCGTAGCCGTTCTGGCCGAAGTCGACGTAGACCTTGCCTTCCCGGGCGTGGAGCGGCCGCGCTACCGTGGCGATGGCCGGTACCCTTTGCTCCACCGCCAGGGCCAGCAGGCGGGCGAAGGTACGGCACTGCTCGTAGAGGTACCGCCGCCCCATCGGCACAAGAATGTGGAGCCCGGTAACGCCTGACGTCTTGATGTAGGCGGTCACATCCAGCTCTTCCAGTATCCGCTTGAGGGTTCTTGCCACGCGCACGACGTGGGTGAAGGGCGCCCCCTTTGGATCCAGGTCCATCACCAGCCAATCGGGCCGTTCCAGGGAATCCAGCCGGCTGGCCCACACGTGCAACGGAATCGTCCCCAGGTTGGCCACGTAGCGCAGGCTGTCGATGTCGTTCACAATGAAATAGTCGATGTCACGGTCGGCGTCCTTGGAATAGATCCGCCGGGTGGCCACCCATCCGGGAACGTAGTCCGGCGCGTCCTTCTGAAAGAAGGCCTTGCCGTCGATGCCGTCGGGGAAGCGCGTGAGCACCAGCGGACGGTCCCGCAGGTAGGGCAGCAAAAGCGGCGCGACCTCCTCGTAGTAGGCGACCAGGTCACGCTTGGTGTAGCCGTCGTCGGGCCAGAACACCTTGTCGGGATTGGTGACGGCCAGCCGGGGCGGCTCCTGGCGAAGCGTCGGTTCCGGGGCCTCCGGCGCCGGCTCCTCCCGGCGGCACTCCTCCGGTGCCTTGTCGTCTCGCAGCCGCAGGAACGAAGGATGCCGCAATCCGCCGTCTTCCGTCCATTCGGTGAACTCCACTTCGCAAACGAGCGCCGGCTCCACCCAACGGTGACCGCCTCCGGCAGGCGATCCCTCGCTGAACGGCGAATCCCCTCGCTCCAGAGGCTGCAGCCGCTTGTGGATGGACCGGAGGGGGGCTCCGTCGAAGCCCGTGCCCACCTTGGATACGTAGACCAACTCGCGGTCCCGATAGAGACCGAGATGAAGGGCGCCGAAGCCGGAACGGGAACCGCCGGGCCTGGTGTAGCCGCCGATGACGAACTCCTGATGCCGCTGGCACTTGAACTTCAACCACTGGCGGGGGCGCCCGGCGACGTAGCGACTGTCGGCGCGCTTGCCGACGATGCCCTCCAGACGATTCTCCCAGGCCGCGCGGTAGAAGTCCTCGCCGCGTTCGGAAACGTGCTCGGAGTACTGGACCACCCCCCGTTGCGGCAGGAAGAGGGCGAGGCACTCTTTCCGTTGCGTCAGCGGCAGCCCTCGAAGGTCCCGGTCCGCCGCCTCCAGCAAATCGAAGAATACGCCGCGCACCGGTACCGTCCGCGCCGCCCGCTCGATGTCGAAGCGGTCGGTCAGATGCATCCGCCGCTGGAGCCGCTGAAAGCTCGGACGGCCGCTGTCGTCCATGGCGACGATCTCGCCGTCGATGAGAAAGAATGCCGGGGCCGCCGTGCGCAAGGCGTGAACGATCTCCGGATATCTCCGGGTGATGTCGTCGCCCTTGCGGCCCAGTAGAGTCAC
>JAPOQB010000435.1 GCA_026710965.1 Deltaproteobacteria bacterium
GCAGGGCACCCACGCCCTGGTGCCGTGCGGCTCCACCGGAGAATCGGCCACCCTGGACCATGACGAGCATCACGCGGTCATCGACGCGGTGGTACGGGCCGCAAGGCAGCGGGTCCCGGTCATCGCCGGCACCGGCTCCAATTCCACGCGCGAGGCCATGGACCTCACCCGGGCGGCGGAGAAGTCGGGGGCCGACGGCGCGCTGCTGATCTCGCCCTACTACAACAAGCCCACCCAGGAGGGCATCTACCGCCACTACCGGGCCGTGGCCGAACACGTGGGCATCCCGCTCATCGTCTACAACATCCCCGGCCGGACGGCCTCGAAGATGGAACCGGAAACCCTGGCGCGGCTGGCGGAGATCGGCAACATCGCCGGGGTGAAGGAAGCCACCGGATCGGTGGACCAGGCCATCGACGTCATCCGCCTGTGCGGCGACTCCCTGGCCGTGTATTCCGGCGAGGACTCGCTCGTGTATTCGCTCATGACCCTGGGCGGCAAGGGTGTCATCACCACCACCGGCAACGTCGCCCCGAGGGCCATGGCCGACCTGACCGAAGCCTGCCTGCGGGAAGACTGGGCCACCGGCCGCCGGATCCAGTTCGAGCTGATGCCGCTGATCCGGTGTCTCTTCAGCGAAACCAATCCCATCCCGGTGAAGACCGCCCTGTCCGTCATGGGCAAATGCGGCCCGGAGCTGCGGCTGCCGCTGACTGCCATGGCCGAATCCAATCTGAAGCGGCTGAACGCCGCCATGGTCGACTACGGGTTAGTCCAGGCATGAGCACGCTGGGCCTGATCGTTTGCGGACCGGGGGGAAGGATGGGCGGGGTGCTGGTCCGCCTGATCCAGGACACTCCGGGCGTCACCCTGGCGGGGGCCTGCGACCGGCCCGGCAGCCCGCGGCTGGGGCAGGATGCCGGAGCGGTTGCGGGCGCCGGCCATCTGGGCGTTGAGATCGTCGACCGCATCGAGCCGTCGGCGGAAGAAGGACGCGTCATCGTTGATCTGACCACGCCCGAGGCTTCCGTCGCCCACATGAAGGCCGCGGCCAAGACCGTCACCCCCATCGTTATCGGCACAACGGGGTTCAACGCCGGACAGCTCCGGCAGATCCGCACCCTTGCGGCCAGGACCCCCACGGTGCTGGCTCCCAACATGAGCCTTGGGGTGAACCTGCTGCTGGACCTGGTAGGCCAGGTGGCGCAAAGGCTCGGCGACGCCTACGACGTGGAGATCGTGGAGGCGCACCACCGGTTCAAGAAGGACGCGCCCAGCGGCACGGCGCTGGCCCTGGCCCGGGCCGCGGGCGACGCCTTGGGGCGGAAGCTGGAGCGGGTCGGAGTCGCCGGCCGTAGCGGGTTTGCCGAGCGAAAGAAGACCGACATCGGGCTTCTTTCGGTGCGCGCCGGGGATATCGCGGGCGAGCACACGGTGATGTTCGGCGGCATCGGGGAACGGATCGAGTTGGTCCATCGCGCCCACAGCCGGGACGCCTTTGGCCGTGGCGCGATCCGGGCGGCCCAGTGGCTGGCGGACAAGGAGAACGGCCTCTACGGCATGGCGGACGTGCTGGGTAGGGTGGCATAGGTCGGGCAAGCCGGCTCAACTATGTGCGCGTACATCGTTTTCGGGCCGACTAGGTTGACATCCGGAATCCCATATATTAATCAGTTTTTCTATTCTCAGTGGCTGCAGATTCTCCAAATTCGGACCATGAGTCGACTGAAGCGGAAGTCGAACGGTTGGCCGAGCGTATCGGCCGGTTGATCCGTTCCGTCGAGCCCGATAAGCGGGAGGATCTGAAGGAACTCGCCTTCTCGCTGGTCCGTGAGGAATTGATCCGAGGCGAGGAACCACAGCAGCCAGCGAGTGGGTCCGCTCCGGCGCCGATGAATCCCCTGGGCGCGGGCGTGTTGTTTTTGGTGTTTGGGGCGGGCCTTTCATTCGTGTTCGGGCCTGTCGGTCTGGCGCTGATGGCCGGGGGCATGTTCTTCATCGTGTGGGGTGCTGTGATAAGCTGGCTAAAGAAGAAGTAGGGACGCGATGGCTACCAACGACAAACGGGAAATAAAGCGAGGCATCTGGAGCCGCCGGGACTTCTTCGGCCGCCTTGGCTGGCTGGGGTTCGGGGCGTTCTCCGTGGTCTCCCTCTTCGGCTTCATGCGGTCGGCGTTTCCGCGGGTGCTCTTCAAGCCGCCATCCACGTTCAAGGCCGGCTTTCCGTCCGACTACGCCATCGGCGAGGTGAGCGAGAAGTTCAAGAAGGACTTCCGCGTGTGGATCGTGCGCGAGGACGTGGGCTTCTACGCGGTCTCCTCCGAATGCACCCACCTCGGGTGCACGCCGCGCTGGCTCTCCGCCGAGAGCAAGTTCAAGTGCCCCTGCCACGGCAGCGGCTTCTTCAAGTCGGGCCTGAACTTCGAGGGGCCGGCGCCCCGGCCGCTGGACCGCTTCGAGATCGCCGTGGCGGAAGACGGTCAGCTCGTGGTGGACAAGGCCAGAAAGTTCCGCATGGCGCCGGGCGGGGAACCGGATGAGCAGCATCCCAACAGCATCCTCAAGGTTTGAGACGGACCATGATCAACCTGGAACAGATCAAGAAGGACATCGTCGAGAGTCAGGTCTGGAAGTCGATCTTCCGGCACGGCTATGAGGACACGCCGCGCAACCGCGTGCTCATGGTCACGGGCAACGTGTGGATGCACCTGCATCCCGCCAAGGTCCGCAAGCACGCGGTGCGCATGCGCTTCACCTGGTGCATGGGGGGTCTTACCTTCCTCATGTTCCTGCTCACGGTGGTCACCGGCATCTACCTGATGTTCTACTACCGGCCGGTGCCGCAATACGCCTACGCGGACATGAAGTACCTGGAGTTCGACATGCCCTTCGGCATGCTGATGCGGAACATGCACCGCTGGGCGGCTCACGCCATGGTCATCTTCGTGTGGCTGCACATGTTCCGGGTCTTCCTCACGGGCTCCTACAAGCCGCCGCGGGAGTTCAACTGGATCGTCGGCGTGCTGCTGCTGGTGCTGACCCTGCTGCTGAGCTTTACCGGCTACCTGCTGCCGTGGGACCAACTCGCCATCTGGGCCGTCACCGTGGGCTCCAACATGGCGCGGGCCACGCCTCTGTTGGGGCATGAGGGACCCTTCGCGGAGTTTGTCGGGGCCAATCCGATATATGATGCGCGGGCCTTCCTGTTCGGCGGCGGCGACATCGGTCCGCACACGCTGTTGCGGTTCTACATTCTCCATTGCATCTTCATCCCGCTGGTGGCCAGCCTGCTCATGGCCGTGCACTTCTGGCGCATCCGCCGGGACGGCTTCTCCGGCCCTCCGCTCTAGGTGCGTCGGCACGGGTTTCATTGCTAAGGGAAAGGGTGCCATCGTATGGCTGAGGCCGAGGAAAGAAGCCGGACGATCGTCGTCGACGACAAGATTCACACGTGGCCGCATCTGGCGCGTGGCGAGTTCCTGGTGACCATCTTCGTGATGGTGGCCATGACGCTGTGGTCGCTGCTGGTGGACGCGCCGCTGGAGGAGCCCGCTAACCCCGCCCGCACCCCCAACCCCTCCAAGGCGCCGTGGTATTTCCTCGGGTTGCAGGAGATGCTGGTTTACTTCGATCCGTGGTACGCCGGCGTGGTGCTGCCGACCTTCATCATCATCGGCCTCATGGTGATCCCCTTCATCGACATCAACGTCAAGGGCAACGGCTACTACACGTTCAAGCAACGCAAGTGGGAGATCCTGACCTTCTTCATCGGCTTCCACGTCCTGTGGGTGGTCACGATCATCATCGGGACGTTCTTCCGCGGGCCGGGGTGGAACCTGTTCTGGCCCTGGCAGCGGTGGGATCCCCACAAGGTGGTGGCCCTCACCAACGTGGATCTGCCCTACCTGGTGGGCCTGCGGGACTACTGGGTCCAGGCGGGCTTCGGATTCTTCCTGGTGCTGCTCTACTTCGTGGTCTCGACGTGGCTGTTCTACAAGTGGGTCATCTGGATCAAGGGCAAGGAATTCATGGTCCGGTGGGGCGCCGTCCGCTTCGCCATCACGTCATTTCTGTTCATCACCATGATGGCGCTTCCGGTCAAGATGTTCCTGCGGCTGGTGTTCAACATCAAGTACATCATGGTCACCCCGTGGCTTAATATCTGATGTTCTATGTAGCAAAGCTCGTCCAGGCCCTGGGCCTTGCCGCCGTGGGGTTCACGTTGTTCGTGGGCATCTTCCAGGGCATAGCCATGGCCGAGGAAATCATTATGACCCTCATCGGCGTGGCGGTGTTCTCGCTTGGGCGCCTGTTGGAGAGCAAGGCGGCCTGACACGACGGTAAGGTAGAGATTCTCTGCGTGCTGTAAGGGAGAATGAATGGCGGTTCGCGGCGTAGATCCCAACGAAGAAAAGAAGTCCTACGGGACGGTCTTTTTCGTAGGCTCCATCCTTCTGGTGGTGGTGTCCTTGTGGGCGGTGTTCGACGACAACATCACCAGGCGGGTGTGGAAGATCCATCAGGCGGAGTTCATCCAGACCGACTACGAGCGCGCCGCGGCGGCGTTGGCCAAGGAGCAGGAGCGGCTGAACGCGGATCCGAAGTACGCGGAGTTGGTGAAGCAACGAGCCGCCGAGGTTGAGAGCCTCGAGAGCGGCGAGAAGGGCGCCCGGCTCGCGGAGCTCAGGGAGCTGCAGCAGCGGGTCGAGGTGGAGTACTTCGACGCGGACCAGGAGGTCAAGTTCGTCAAGAGCGAGCTGGACGAGGCCTGGTACGAGTTTGACCACGCCGTCCAGTTGGGACAGGACGCGGGCCCGTACCGCAGGCACATCCAGGAGCTGCACGCCCAGCAACGCGCGCTCGAGCCGGCCCTGGAAGCGGCGCGGAAGAAGCGCGCCGACGTCAAGGCGGAGATCGGGGAAGTCCAGGGCGGCGTCAAGAAGATCGATGACCAGCTCTACGAGCTGGAGGGCGACAAGCGGAAGTGGCAGCGGCAGATGGACAACGCCACCGTCACCGTCGGCCCCGAAGGCTTCCCGCAGTTCACCCTCTTCAAGGTCCCGAAGATCGAGCAGGTGGTGCTCAAGGACTTCGACCGCAACAACTTCGACCAGCAGGTGGAAAGGGTGGACCGCTGCCAGTCCTGCCACATCGGCATCAACCGCGCCGGCTTCGACGACCTGCCGCAGCCCCTCACCACCCATCCCAAACGCCTGACGTTCTTGAGCGACACCGCCCATTCGCCGCGCGTTTTCGGCTGCACCGTCTGTCACGAAGGACAGGGAGAGGCCGTCAACAGCCTCGCCCAGGCCCACGGCAACGTGAAGTTTTGGGAGCACCCGTTGCTCGAGGACAACGACGTGCAGGCCAACTGCGTCACCTGCCACCTCAACGTTGCCGGCCTCGAGGGCGCTCAGGTGGTGGCACGGGGGCAACGGATCTTCGAGCAGGTCGGATGCACCGGCTGCCACCTGGTGGAAGGTTACGGCGACATTCCCAAGGTCGGCCCCAGCCTCAGAAAGGTCCGCGCCAAGGTGGATCCCGCCTGGATGGTGCAATGGATTCTGAACCCGCGCGAGTTCCGGCCCGATACCCGCATGCCGCATTTCTATTTCAAGGAAGACGAGGCGCTGGCGGCGGCATCCTACCTGTGGGCGGCGTCCAAGAAAGAAGCCGAGGAGTGGCTCAAGCAGTCTCCCATGCCCGAAGGGTACCGGCCGGGCGACGCGGCCATGGTGGAGAAGGGCAAGGAGCTGGCCCGCTCGGTGGGGTGCCTCGGGTGCCACGGACTGGCCGAGGGTGAGTTCACCACCCGCGTCGCGGGCAAGGATCTGGTGCCGAACCTGAAGGACATCGCCGCCAAGGCGAACCCTCGCTGGACCTACAACTGGCTGCGGAATCCCAAGGGCTACAACCCGGCCACCCGGATGCCGAGCCTGAGGCTGACCGAAGACGAGGCGCTGGCGCTCACCGCCTACCTGATGACCCTGGGCGCGAAGCCCGAGCCCAACCCCGAGGTGGCGGCCCGCCTGGAGCAGCCCGCCAACATCGCCAGGGGCGAGAAGGTGGTGCGGAAGTACGGCTGCGCCGGCTGCCACGACATCCCGGGGATGGAGAAGGAGTCCCGGATCGGCGTCGAGCTGACGACTTTCGGCTCCAAGCCGCTTGAGGAGCTGTTCTTCGGCAACGACACCAGCATCAAGCACACCTGGAAGGACTGGACCTTCAACAAGATACACAATCCGCGCGTGTACGCCACCGAGCGGGTCGAGCAGTTGATGCCCCACTTCGACCTGCCCGAGGAAGACATCAAGGCCCTGCGGGTGCTGCTGCACGGTTTCGTGGAGCGGAAGGTGCCGGTGGCCTTCAAGGCGGATCACTCCAAGCGGGCTCGGCAGATCTCCGCCGGACGGCGCAAGGTCCAGGAGTACAACTGCGTCGGCTGCCACGTCATCAATGGCGAGGGCGGGCACGTTGCCAAGTACTATGAAGAGAACCCCACCCTGGCGCCGCCGCCGCTCAACGGCGAGGGGGAGAAGGTCCAGGCCAACTGGCTGTTCGGCTTCCTGCAGAACCCGGAGACCCCAATCCGGCCGTGGCTCAAGGTCCGCATGCCCACCTTCGGCTTCGATGGGCCCCATGCGGACAGTTTCGTGAACTATTTCGTGGGGCTTTCCGAAGTGGAAATCCCCTACGTCCACGTTGACGAGGCAAAGCTGCCCGCGGGTTACCTGAAGGCCGGCGCGACGTTGTTCTCCGACGACTACTTCGAATGCGGTAGCTGCCACGTTCAGGGCGACAAGAAGCCCGACGGGCCGGTGGAGGACTGGGCTCCGGACCTGAACCTGGCCCGGCAGCGGCTGAACCCGGACTGGATCGAGAAGTGGATTCTCGACCCTCAAAAGCTCCAGCCGGGAACCAAGATGCCGTCGTTCTACCCGGGCGGACCCGAGGACATCCTGGGCGGGGACGAGAAGAAGCAGATCGAGGCGTTGACCGACTACATCATGACGCTCGGCTTGAAGCCGGCCACCACCGCCAGGGCCGAGGGTGAACCGACACCCGAATCCGGCCAGACAGGTGTTGAGGAAGCCAACAAACAGGGTTAATCTGGAACAAGGGACAAATTCGCAAGAGGAGAATATCCATGAACCGCAGGTTTTCATTGTTCGTCGCACTGGCGTTTCTTATGACCGCTACGCTGACCCTCGGCGCCCATCAAGGCGCGAGTGCCGCCGGCGGCGCCATCTCCGGCGCCGTGGTCTTCAAGGGCACCGCCCCGGCTCCGAAAAAGCTCAAGGTCACCAAGGACAAGCGGCGCTGTGACAAGTCGCCCAAGTTCGATCAGTCGCTGGTGGTGAAGGACGGCAAGCTGGCCAACGTGATCGTGTACATCTCCGATGTCAAGGGCGGCAAGACGCTGGAGAAAAAAGCCGCGACCCTCGACCAGAACGGTTGTGAATACCAGCCCCACGTCCTGGCGGTTGCGGCCGGGGCCGACGTCACCATCCTCAACCCGGACAAGGTGCTGCACAACATCCACACCTACAGCAAGATCAACAAGCCCATGAACCGGGCGCAGCCCAAGTTCAAGAAGAAGCTGAAGGTGAAGTTCGACAAGCCGGAGATCATGGAAGTCAAGTGTGACGTCCACGGCTGGATGAGCGGCTGGATCTTCGTGGCCGGCAACCCCTACTACAGCGTCACCGGCGCCGACGGCGCCTTCAGCATCGCCGACCTGCCGGCAGGGAAGTACAAGGTCGAGATCTGGCACGAGAAGCTCGGCACGCAGACCAAGGAAGTCGAGGTCAAGGCCGGGGAGACCGCCAAGCTCGATATCGAGTTCGCCGGCTGATCGGTTACCACAGTTCAAGCCAAAAACGCCATGCCGGTTGGTTGCCGGCATGGCGTTTTTTCGTCGTGGTACGCCAAATGGTAGTGTGACTACATCCCCACCCGGCTCTTGAAGAAGTTCCAGGCGCGTTCCATGTCCGGCGGCGGCAGCGCCTCCTTCTGCCGCGAGCCGGCAGCTTCCCGGGGAAGGAAATGCGGCGTGCCCACCTGCATGGCGCCGTAGAGCACCTGCGCGGCTTCCTCCAGGTAGATGGCCATCATGACCGCTTCCGGTATGGTCCTCCCTACGGTCACCTGGCCGTTCCCCTGCAACAGCACCGCGGCCGCATCCCCCAGTGTCGCGGCCGCTTCCTCCCCGAGCTCGCGCGTGGAGATGAGGTCGATGGTCCGGTGGACAGGCACGCCGCCGCTGAAGAAGCTGCCGTGGTTGTGCACAGCCTCCAGGGGGGTGTCCGTCACCGAGAACATGTTGGCGGATCTCGCGTGGATGCGCGTGATGGCGTTCACGTCGGGCCGGGCGTTGAAGATGGCCGTGTGGAGCGCGGTCTCGAACGACGGCGACGCCGGCGCTTCCAGCACCTCACCCTGCAGGTTCAACACCACCAGCTGGTTCGCCTCCACCAGTTCCAGGCTCACCCGAGGCGTGATCACGAACAGGTCCGAATCCGGGATCCGCGCGCTCACGTGCCCAAACCCCTGCACCAGCCCCTCCCGGCTCAGAATCCTGGCGGCCGCGATGATGTCCTCGTTGAGCTGTTGAATTCCGTCCGGCATGTTTCTCCCTTTGATTCGGCGAACGTGTCAGGCGCGGATCTCGCGCCTCTGCTCGGAGACCCGGAATTGCAGCTTCTTGCTGGGCTTCATCGACGGAAGGGGATTGAACCGGAACTTGAAGTCCGCGGGGGCCACCTCAATGGTGAAGTAATGCGCGACCATCAGTACGTTGATGGCCAGTTGCAGTTCCAGCCACTTGGAGCCGAGACACGTGTGCGTGCCCAGCCCGTACGGGGCGTACCCGGGACTGTGGTGCTCGTTGCGAGAAGGAAGATAACGATCGATGTCGAACGTGAACGGGTCCGGGAACACGTCGCTCATGTAATGCGCGGCCGTCTGGGCGATGAAGATCTGCGACCCCACCGGCAGTTCGTAGTCCTCCACCACGCACGTATTCATGACGTTTCGCATGGACATCGGGACGATCGGATACATGCGCAGGCACTCCATGAGAAAGCGGTGGGTCACGTCGATGGCGGCCGGGGTGAAGGCCTCACCATCCGGATCACCGCCATCGAACAGGGCATCGGCTTCACTCTGGATCCTGGCGTAGAGCGCGGGCTGTGACGCCATGGCGTAGACCGTGAAGCTGAACGCATCGCCCAGATACACGCTGGCGATCAGCGCCGCGGAAAGGGCGAAACGCAGGTTCGACTCCGGGACGAACTGTGGATCGCTCGCGTGCAGGCTCAGCAGGTCATCCGCAAGATCCCGGGCGGCATCGGCCCGCTGGGCGGAGGTATGGACACTCTGGACCCGTGCCAGCAACGTGTCGACGGCTTTCGCCCGGCGTCTCATTCCTGGCGTGTGCAGCATGAACTTGGGCAGGGCCTTCATGATGTGAGTGGTCAGCGCGCGTTCCTTGTACGTCATCAGGTCGTCGAGGATGTCCTGCGAATCGACGCCCACGAAGAGTGGTGAGAGTTGCGCGTTGACCATTCGCCGGCACAGGCTCGTGGCCGGGAAGGCGTCTCCAACTGTCCAGTTCGCCATGAATTTCCGCGCATGGTGGTAGAGTTGGTCCAGTTGTCCTTCCAGTCGTCCGCGGGAATACGCCGGCGACAGGGACCTGCGAAGCCGGAAGTGGTCGGCGCCGTCCAGGGAAGGTAACACTCCGTTCGCGCCATAGATCTTCTCGAAGTCGGAAAAGTAGTCCTTGGCTCTCAGGTACATGCGCCCGCGCTTCTGCGTCCACTGATTCGTCTCGGGCCCTGCGAGGAAGATCATGGGTTTCTTGAACGGCGGGCGGAGCTTGAACACCGGGCCGTACTCGTTTGCAAGGTCGGCAAAGAGCGCGGGAAGGTTGCCCTTGCGAGCATGTGGATTGAGCAGCACTTTACGCAAAGGGACGGTCGGGATCTTCTTGGTCAGGGCGGAACGGCGAAGCAACGGGCCGGCAAGGTTGTGGGCCACCGCCTCGGCAATGGAACGGCCGATCAGTTCCAGCTGGCAGACGACGTTGATACGCTTTTCCGACTCGTCATCGAGATGGAATATGAAGCGCATGACGTCGCACGTGTTGAGGAGGCCGACGATGATGATGTCTCTCGGGGTGGGAATCTCGTTGTGGAAGATCACCTTCGTGACGCGCGATGTGACGAACTCCACCGCCGTGCCTTCTCCGTTTCCGGCGGTAGGGTCGGCCTGGCCGACACTTCGGGAAAGGGTCCAGAATTCGCCCTCGTGGTGCTCCAGGATCTTCATGTGGACCAGACGGTCCAGCGTCATGTCGACGATTGAGTCCGCCCGGGGCGCGAGTCGTTCGATCCAGTACCGCGCGTTCCGTTGAACCGGTTCCGTAGCGATCTCCTCGAGGACGGGGTCGAGGATGGGGTCGCCCACCTGTGTCCGGTCCAGGAGAATCATGGACTTCATATCGGTGTCGATGCGGGATGCGAGCGACAGCTCCGCGAGCACCGCGCCGATGACGGCGCAGTTCAGGTCCCAGCCGGGTACCTGGTGAAAGTAGCCGGACTCGCTGTTGAGGAGCATCAGCAGCAGTTCTTCGGGCAGACTGAGTTGCCGGGTCGCCATGCCGGCTGTCGAGTGGGCCATCGTCACCCCTCCTGACGCGGCTGTTGCTTAACAAACTTGTTATCAATCTAGCACAGCGGTCGCGACAGTGGTACAAATTCACTCAGATGAGAACGGAGGCCGCGAATGCCCTTTTGCCTTCCCCGTTTCCCGAGGGTTGGTACTTCGTAGCAACCCGCCAGGCCGTGCTGAAGGCCGCACTTGTCCAAAAGACGTGGATGGGCGAGAACGTCGTCGTCTGGTGTGACGAGGACGGGCGCGTCTGCGTTGCCGAATCGGTTTGCCCGCACCTGGGCTCGGACCTCGGGCCTGACGCGGGAGGGTGCGTACGCGACGGCCGGCTCATCTGTCCCTTCCATGGCTACGAATACGATGCAACCGGTCAGTGCGTCGCCACTCCCTTTGCCCCTCCACCCAGGACCGCGAAGTTGCGGGTCTTCGAGACCCGGGACATTCTCGGCCTGATTTTTGCCTGGTGGGGGCTCGGGGGGCGCGAGCCGCAATGGAGCCTGCCCGCGGAGCCGCCGGACCA
>JAPOQB010000504.1 GCA_026710965.1 Deltaproteobacteria bacterium
GGGAAGTGGTCCTGACCCGGACGCCGACGGAACGGGGCGCCGATCCGGGTTCGTTGTCGTCGGCGTTGCCTCCGGGGCTGCCGGCGACGGTGGTGGACGATCCTGTCGCGGCCCTCTCCGGCCTTGCGGCGGACCGGCGGCGAGACCATGAGCCGATCCTGGTGGCCGGTTCCCTCTACCTCGTGGGGGCGGTCCGGGCCAAGGCCCTGGAATTGTCGAAACAGTCCGGCGCCTGACCTCCGTAGACCTGCGGGCTACACCGGCCAATCGGAACGGCGTCCTTCGACTTCGTTCCCCGGTGTCTCCCCAAGGAGTCACCATGGAATGGCGACAGCATTGATCATGTTTCGCTGGCGTTCGCACATAACGGCGTGGTTCCTGGTATCCTGCTGCGGCCTGTTTTTCGCGGGTGTGGCCCTGTGCCAGTCCGCAGACGACATGGACCGGGTCGAGGTGTCGGCGGAGGACTCCATCGAAGTGCGGCGGAGGGGCGATGCCGTCGAGGCCAGGGGCAATGTGGAGGTCCGGCGGCGCGAGTCGGTCTTCGGGGCGGACGTGGTGGAGATCGACCGATCGGAACGGACGTTGCGCGCCCGGGGTTCGGTCTATCTCCGTGATCCGCGGTACCGGCTCCAGGCTTCCGGGCTCGAAATGGACCTGGCGGAGGAGACCGGCACGATCCTCGACGCCGAGGTATTCATCGAGGAAGGCCACGTCAGTCTGAGCGGCAGCCGGGTGGAGAAGTTCGCGGGGCAGACCTACAGGCTCGAAGACGGTCTGTTCACGACGTGTCTCTGCGAGGACGGAACGCCTCCCTGGCGCATCGGCGCCAGGGAGATCCGGTTGGGCGAGGACGGGAAGGCGGCGGTGGACGACGTCACCTTCTACGTGTACGACGTGCCGGTGCTGTATCTGCCCCGCGCTTCCTTCCCCTACGTGACCGACCGCGCGACCGGCCTGCTGGTGCCTTCGTTGGGCTGGTCCGACCAGGCCGGACTGCTCTACCGGCAGCCCTTCTTCTGGGCCATCGGCAAGAGCAATGACGTGACCCTCAACCTCGCCGTCGAGTCCAAGACCCGCGTCGGATTCACCGGACAATACCGCACCATCGTGAACGCGGCGTCGGACGGGCGGTTGGATGTCTCGTACTTCAACGAGCGGATGCGCGCGGTCCGGTCGGTGAAGGATACCGGGATTGCCGATGGTGAGATTCCCAAAGACCGCTGGAACGTCCTGCTGACGCACCGGCGCCGCGGACCGTCGGGCTGGGCGACCTTCAGCGACCTGGCGCTCTATAGCGACAGCCTGGTGCCCCGGGAGCTGATGGAATTTTCCGACTTGAACGATCCCGAAAGGGAGCTCATTCGCACAAGCCGATACAGCGCGTCGCGGCTCGGGTTTTACCGGCACGGGTCCGGGATGACCCTGGAAGGCGAAGTGGATTACCTCCAGGACCTGGTCCAGCCGCAGCGGCGGGCGCTCCATCGGCTCCCCCACGTTTCCTTCAGCGGCGCCCGCCGCCTCGGACGCCGCCTCGACCTGGGATGGGACGTGGCGGTGACCCGCTACGCGCGGGAGGAGTGGGCGGACGGCTTGAGGGTGGATATACGGCCCGAGTTCACCTGGCCGGTTACGGTCGGACGTTACTTCAGGCTCGCCACCAGCGTGGCGCTGCGCGAGACCCTGTATCGCCTGGATTCGGTCGACGGAAAGTTCAATGCCTCGCGCAACGACTTTTCCGGTACATTCGCGCGTAACCGTTTTCGGGAACTGGTGGAGTTTCGATCGACCCTGGCGACATCGTTGAGTCGTACGTACGACTGGAATCCCCGTGGGTGGAGCCGGATCCGGCACGTGGTGGAGCCCGCGGTCGAGTACCGGTTCATTCCCGCGACGGACCAACGTGACATACCGATCTGGGACGCCATCGACCGGATCAATCGCCGCAACCTGCTCACCCTGGCGCTCACCAACCGCTTCTGGCGAAGGTCCGCCGTCCACCGCAACGGTGGTGGTGGAGCCGGCGCGGCGGCGCGGTTCGCCCGCGCCCGAATCGCCGGGAGCTTCGACCTCGATCAGGAGCGTAAGGGAGGGGATGGCCTGTCCAACGTGGACATCGGCCTGGGGCTCAACCCGGCGGACAATCTTGACGTCGTCCTCGACCTGGGCATCGACCCCGGACCCTGGAATCTCCGCGAGGCCACCCTGGGATTCGCGTGGTTCGAGACCGAGCCGCCGGAGACGGCAGCTCCGGACCGGGACTTCCGCCGTCCCAACGGCTTTTCGCTACACTACCGCCATGTTCGAGCGAATCCGCTTTCGCCGCTGGCGGACCACGCCAATCTCCGATTCCTCCCGGACTGCCCCGGCGACCCGCGGTGTGTTCAAAAGGGACCGCTTGACGCCGTCCAGGCCAGCGGCCTCCTGCATATGACCGATCATCTGTTGTTGCTCTACGACGGCAGCTATGACGGGGCTTCGGGCCGCTTGACGCGCA
>JAPOQB010000206.1 GCA_026710965.1 Deltaproteobacteria bacterium
CTACATGTCCGGCGGGCAGGTCCGGGCTCCGGTGGTGTTCCATATGCTCCACGGCCTCCGCGGCGGGGGCGCGGCCCAGCATTCCGGCAGCCCCCAGGCCATGCTGTGGAATTGTCCGGGCCTGGAGATCGTGCTGCCGTCATCGCCCCGCGACGTCAAGGGCCTGCTCAAGTCCGCCGTGGCCAGCGACAACCCCACCGTCTTCATCGACCATTCCAGTCTTTTCGAGACCGAGGGGCCGGTGGCGGACGGTGAACGCATTCCTCTCGGCAAAGCCGCCGTGAGACGCGCGGGCTCCGACGTGACGCTCATCGGCACATCGTTCGCGCTCCATCGCGCTCTGGGCGTGGCCGACGCCCTGGCGTCGGAGGGCATCGACGTCGAGGTGGTGGACCCCCGTACCCTGGTGCCGTTCGACCTCGACACCATCATGGCCTCGGTGGAGAAGACCGGGCGCGTGGTCATCGTCGACGAAACCCACCAGAGCTGCGGCGTAGCCGCGGAGATCGCCGCCCGCATCGTCGAAACCGGCTTCGACAAGCTCAAGGGCGCAATTCGCCGGGTGGCCACGCTGGACGTGCCGGTGCCCTACAGCCAGCCCCTGGAAGACTACATCGGTCCATCCGAAGAGCGTATTTCCCGGGCCATCCGCGAATCCACGAGGTAAACCCATGGCAGAGGGCCACGTACCCTGCGGCATCGAGATCCCGCAGGTATTCATCGACGGACCCGTCGATGCGGAACACATCAAGAAGTTCGTCGTCCGGGCCGAGGAGCTGGACTACGACAGCCTCTGGACCCAGGAACGGAACCTCAGCAACTTCTGCATGCTGGAGCCGGTGACCCTCATGACCTACGTCGCGGCGGTTACGTCCCGGCTCAGGATCGGCACCTCGGTGCTGCTCACCGTGCTGCGCAACCCCTTGCAGCTCGCCAAGAGCCTCGCCAGCCTGGACCAGTTGAGCGGCGGCCGAATCATCGCCGGCATCGGGCTGGGCGGCGTCCGGGGACGGATGTGGCCGGAGTCCGAGACGGTCTACGGCTATTCCTCCGAGCACCGGGTGACCCGCTTCGTGGAAGGCATCAAGGTGATGCAGGCGCTGTGGCAAGAGGACCAGGCGAGTTTCGAGGGGCGGTTCTGGAACTTCACCGACGCCGCCATGGAGCCCAAGCCGTTGCAGCGGCCCTTCCCCCTCTGGTTCGGCGGCCACGCCGAGCCCGCCCTCCGGCGGGCAGTCCGTTTCGGCCAGGGCTTCATGGGAGCGGGTTCCTCCGCCACCCAGCGTTTCGTCAAGGAATACGAGCGGATCACGCGCTTCCTCGACGAGGCCGGCCGCGACCCAGCCACGTTCGCCGTCTCCAAACGCGTATACCTCGCCGTCGACAACGACCGCGACCGGGCCGAGCGGAGGTTGCGGGAGTTCTTTGCCGTGCGCTACCGGAACGCCGACATGGCTCCGCAGGTGTGTATCTGGGGCGGCCGCCAGGAGGTCATCGACAAGCTGAACGTGGTGGTGCGGGCCGGCGCCCGCCATCTGCTGCTCAACCCCGCCTTCGACGAGATGGAGCACCTCGAGCTATTGGCGCAGGACGTCGTACCCCACCTCGGCTAGTGCGGTGCCCGATGACTTGGCATGATGACCCGTAGGGGCGACCGGCGGTCGCCCCCCGGAATCCTCTAGCCGTCGTTGGCCGGGAGCGGCCTCTGCAGCACCGCCCACAGCCCGAATGCCAGCGGAGGCCCGGCCAGACCCATGAACACGGGGAAGAAGCCAAAGGCGTCGAGCCCCGCGCTCACGACGATGGGGCCCAGGAACAGGCCGATGTCCCCCACCGCGCGCTGAAGCGCGAGGGCCTGCCCGCGTCTGGCGGAGGGAAAGATGGAAAGGATGCCCACCTGTCCCGCCAGATTCACCATGCCCGCGCCCGCGCCAATGACCGTGTGCACGATCAACAGCGACCAGAAGCCTCCGGTCCAGGGAACCAGGGCATATCCCGCCACCGAGACGAAATAACCGCAGGCCATGCAGGCGATGACCCCGGACCGGTCGGTCCACAGGCCGCCGAAAAACCGCCCGTTGACGTTTCCGAGCTGGCTGATGCCCCGCACCACGCCGTAAGAGCTGACCGACAGCCCCAGGGCCTCGGTGGCGTAGAACGCCAGGGCCAGGGAGCGAGCCGGTTGGTAGAAGAGCGAGAAAAAGCTGGAGGCGCAGAACAGCCCCGCGCCCGGCGTCGAGAGGATCTCCCGAACGACCCTCAGACTCAGTGAATTCCGCCCCCCCTCGGGCTCGGTCCGGCGCGGCGAGAGCCGCATCAGCACCAAGGGCAACCAAAGCACCACCAGTGCGGATACGACGAACATGCTGCGGTAGCCGAAGTACTCGGAAACCCATCCGCCGAGGAATATGCCCACCATGGGACCCGAGCCGAGAAACAGGCTCAGGACTCCCATGGCGCGGCCGCGGCGGCCGGATTCAGCGCCTTCGAACACGATCTGCCGCAAGGAGATCTGCACCCACGCCACCCCGGCGCCGATGAAGAAAAAGGCCGCGGTGACGGGATAGGGGCTCGGGAACAGCCCGCATGCCAGCAACGCCGCTCCGGCGAAGGCGACCCCCAGGACCAGCATGGTCTGGGGCGACATACCCCGGCCGGCGGTTACCAAGGCCGCCGCATCGAAGGTGAACCGTCCGGTGGCGCGCACTCCCAACGGCAAACCGCTGACGAAGTAGGAGGAGCCGAGGCTCTTCATGTAGAGCGGCACGAAGGTGGTCGCGGCGCTCATGGAGCTTGCGACGCAGGCGCCCGCCAGATAGTTCAGCCTGCGCGCCCAGCGTGGATTGCCGTCCGCCTTCGGGGAACCGTGACTATCGCCCATGGTCCGACATGTTCGAATTCACACGAACAGCTCGCGGACGGACCCGGGAATGGGCACGGCCCGCATGGACCGGGAGGCATCCGCGGCCGGTGCCGCCCAGGCCCGGACCTCATGGCCCTCCACCGCCAACTCGCCCGCGCACTCGATCCGATGATTCACCACGAACACCTTCTCACGCCAGGAATCCACCCAGCTCTCCAGGCGCAGCCGTTCGCCGTGGCGGCAGGGGCGCGAATACTTCGCGCCGGTTTCCAGCAACGGCAATCCGATGACGCCGTACCGCTGCTCCAGCGCTTGATACGTCAGTCCCACGGAGGCGAACAGGCGTTCCGTGGCGCGATCGAACCAGATGTAGAAGTTCGGGTAGAATACGATCCTTGCGGAGTCGCAGTCGGCGAACTCGACGTTGCGTTCGGATACGAACCGCTTCAAGACAAACCCTCTATCGCACGGTACGGCCGTGCAGCCGGCCCCGTTCGTTTCCCCTCACCATCGGCCGGATCACTTTCAGTTCCACCGCGTGATGGTGTAGATTCAGTCCACAAGGAAAACGAACGCTCTCATGCGAAAACTTCTCATCGCGTTGTTGGTCCTTATTATAGTTGTTGGCGCATTGCTAGGATGGGCGCTCTATAATATCGACGCGGTCATCGCGTCCTACAAGGATGGTATCATTGCCGCGGCCGAGCAGCGCACCGGCCGCAAGGTCGCCTTCGACCGCATCGAAGTCAAGTTCAAGGGCGGCATCGGCGTCCGGCTGCGGAAATTCTCCATCGCCGACGATCCCGCGTTCGGTCCCGGCCCCTTCCTTCAGGCCGACGACATCCAGGTCAATCTCCGGATTCGCCCCCTGCAGCGACGGATCACCGTCACCCGGGTCGTGCTTCACCGGCCGGCGGTCCGGATCATCCGCA
>JAPOQB010000403.1 GCA_026710965.1 Deltaproteobacteria bacterium
CCATACATGAGCAGGCCGCCGGGGCGGTCCGCGCGTTCGTACACCGTCACCTGGTGGCCGGCGCGGTTGAGCTGTGCCGCGCAGGCCAGGCCGGCGGGGCCGGAGCCGATGACCGCCACGCGCTTTCCCGTCCGCTGCAACGGCGGCTCGGGCACGATCCAGCCCTCTTCAAAGCCCCGGTCGACGATGGAGCACTCGATGGTCTTGATGGTGACGGGATTGTCGTTGATGCCCAGCACACAGGACCCCTCGCACGGGGCCGGACACACGCGGCCGGTGAACTCGGGGAAGTTGTTGGTCTTGTGAAGCTGTGCCAGGGCCTCTTTCCAGTGGTCCCGGTAAACCAGGTCGTTCCAGTCCGGGATGAGATTGTTCAGCGGACAGCCCGAGGCGCCGGGGCCCCGTCCCATGGGCACGCCCGTATGGCAGAACGGAATGCCGCAATCCATGCAGCGGGCGCCCTGCTCCCGCAGCGACTCCGCCGGCATCGGCAGGACGAACTCGTTCCAGTCCTTCAAACGTTCCAGCGGGTCGCGGTACGCCTGTTTGCCCCGCTCGAATTCCATGAACCCGGTGATTTTTCCCATAGTAACCCGGAGATGTCCCCTCTGAACGTCCCCCTACCCTTTACGTTGAGGTGCTGTTGCGAACGGGACAACCGCCCGCACACGGGCGGGCTTGAAACCCGCCCCTACGCCGGGGCGGACGCCGCCGTGCCCGCGGACTCGGCCAACCGTGCCTGACGGGCGGCCATCTCCTGCAAGGCCCGGCGGTAGTCCACCGGCATGACCTTCACGAACGCGCCTTGCAGATGGTCCCAGTTGTCCAGCACGTACTCGCCGCGGTCACTGCCGGTGTGTCGCACGTGGGCTTCGATCAGGCGGCGGACATGGCCGATGTCCTCTTCGTCGTCCAGCGGCTCCAGGTCCACCATCTGCTGGTTGCACAGTCCGGAGAAGACCCCCTCCTCGTCCAGCACGTATGCGACGCCGCCGCTCATGCCGGCGGCGAAGTTCCGGCCCACGGGCCCGATGACCACCACCCGGCCGCCGGTCATGTACTCGCAACCGTGGTCGCCGACGCCCTCGATGACGGTTTCGGCGCCGCTGTTGCGCACGGCGAAACGCTCGCCGGCGCGGCCCCGGAAAAAGGCCTGCCCGCCG
This sequence comes from Deltaproteobacteria bacterium, assembly GCA_026710965.1. Taxonomy (GTDB): domain Bacteria; phylum Desulfobacterota; class Binatia; order UBA9968; family JAJDTQ01; genus JAJDTQ01. The sequence goes on from JAPOQB010000403.1 coordinate 1,164, forward strand.
GTGGCGCCGTAGAGCGCCACGTTGCCGATGATGATGTTCTCCGTGGGATTGAACGCGGCGCTCTCCGGCGGGTACACCGCCATCAGTCCGCCGGACAGCCCCTTGCCGGTATAGTCGTTGGATTCGCCTTCCAGCAGGAACGAAACCCCCGGAGCCAGGAACGCTCCGAAGCTCTGCCCCGCCGAACCGAAGAGGTTGACCTGGATGGTGTCGGGCGGCAATCCCTCCTCGCCGTAACGGCGCGACACCTCGGCGCTCAGCATCGTCCCGGCGGTGCGGTCGATGTTGTGAATCTCGTGGCGGATCATCACCGGCCTGCCCTCTTCCAGGGCCTCCCTGGCCGACTCGATGAGACGCTGGTCGAGTTTCTTGTCCAGGCCGTGGTCCTGCGGCTGGGAACAGTACCGGGCCACCGAGGACGGCGCTTCGACGAGCGTAAGCAGCTTGGAGAAATCCAGCCCCTTGGCCTTCCAGTGTTCGACGGCCTCGCGGGTGTCGATGCAGTCCGTGCGGCCGACCATTTCGTTGACCGTACGGAACCCCAGATCGGCCATGATTTCCCGCATCTGCTCGGCGATGAACATCATGAAGTTGATCACGTGCTCGGGCTTGCCGGTGAACTTCTTCCGCAGTTCCTCGTCCTGCGTCGCCACGCCCACGGAGCAGGTGTTGAGGTGGCACTTCCGGAGCATGATGCAGCCGCTCACCACCAGCGCGGTGGTGGCGAAACCGAACTCCTCGGCACCGAGCATGCAGGCGATGGCCACGTCCCGGCCGGTCTTGAGCTGTCCGTCCGTCTGCACCACGATGCGGCCCCGCAGGTCGTTCTGCACCAGCACCTGCTGGGTCTCGGCCACGCCCAGCTCCCAGGGGATGCCGGCGTGCTTCATGGACGACTCCGGCGAGGCGCCGGTGCCGCCGTCGTAGCCGCTGATGAGCACCACGTCCGCCTTGCCCTTGGAAACGCCGGCGGCGACGGTGCCCACCCCGACCTCGGCCACCAGCTTGACGTGGACGCGCGCCCGGTCGTTGGCGCACTTGAGATCGTGGATGAGCTGGGCCAGGTCCTCAATGGAGTAAATGTCGTGGTGCGGCGGCGGCGAGATCAGCCCCACCCCCGGAGTCGACTTGCGCACCTTGGCGATGGGCTCGAACACCTTGTGGCCAGGCAACTGTCCGCCTTCGCCGGGCTTGGCCCCCTGGGCCATCTTGATCTGCAGGTCGGTGCAGTTCACCAGATAGTTGCTGGTGACGCCGAAGCGCCCGGAAGCCACCTGCTTGATGGCGCTGTTGCGCCAGTCGCCGTTGTCGTCGGGATAGTAGCGGTCCGGGTCTTCACCACCCTCGCCCGAGTTGCTGCGCCCGCCGATGCGGTTCATGGCGATGGCCAGGTTCTCGTGCGCCTCCTTGCTGATGGAGCCGTAGGACATGGCCCCGGTGGAGAACCGCCTGACGATCTCGGACGCCGGCTCCACCTCCTCGATGGGGATGGACGGCTGCATCGGCCGGAACTCGAAAAGGCCGCGAAGCGTCCCGAGCAACCGCGTCTGGTCGTCGATCTGCTTCGCGTACTCCTGGAAGAGATCGTAGTCGGCGGTACGCGTGGAGGTCTGCAGCAGCGCGATGGTTTGGGGGTTGAACAGGTGGTGTTCGCCGTCCTTCCGCCACTGGTAGTAGCCGCCCACGTCCAGAGTCCCGTCGCTGGCCACCGCCCGCTCCGGATAGCCGTGATGGTGGTGCTGGCGGTACTCGGCTTCGATCTCGTCGAGGCCGATGCCCTCGATGCGCGATGCCGTCCAGGTGAAGTACTTGTCGATGACCGGCTGCTTGAGGCCGATGGCCTCGAAGATCTGCGCCCCGTGATAGGACTTGATGGTGGAGATGCCCATCTTCGACATGGTCTTCAGCACGCCCTTGCACAGCGCCTTGATCAGGTTGGCGCGGGCCTTCTCGCCGGCAATTTCCTCGTCACCGAGCAAGCCGTCGCGGCACATCCACTCCACCGTCTCCAGCGTCAGGTACGGGTTCACCGCGTTGGCGCCGTAACCGATGAGCAGGCAGCAATGCATGACTTCCCTGGGCTCGCCCGACTCCACCACGATGGCGGCGCCGGTGCGCAGCCCCTCGCGTATGAGGTAGTGATGGACGGCCGCGGCGGCCAGCAGGCTGGGGATCTGGACCCGGTCCGGCCCCACGCTCCGGTCGGACAGGATCAGCACCGTGGCGCCCCGCTCCTTGATGGCCCGGCCGGCTTCGACGCACAGAGCGTCCACGGCCTCCCCCAGCGCGCCCGCCGGGGCGGAACGCGGGAACACGGCCGGAAGCGTCTCCGCCTTGAGGCCCGGGCGGTCCAGACCCTTGATCTGGGCCAGCTCGCGGTTGGACAGCATGGGCTGCATGAGCTGAAGCTGGCGGCAGTGCTCCGCGGTCTCGGCGAAGAGGTCCTGCTCCGAACCGACGGACGTCCGGAGAGCCGTCACCAACTCCTCGCGGAGGGCGTCCAGCGGCGGATTGGTCACCTGGGCGAAGAGCTGTTTGAAGTAGTGAAAGAGCAACTGGGGCCGGTCGGACAGCACCGCCAGCGGCGCGTCGTTGCCCATGGAGCCCACGGGCTCTTCCCCCCGCAGGGCCATGGGTCCGACCAGGATCTTGAGCTCTTCGCTGGTGTAGCCGAAGGCGCGCTGGCGCTCCGAAAGCGTCGGGGCATCGAACCCCGGCACGTCGTCGGGCTCGGGCAGGTCTTCCAGCGTCACCATCTCCTGTTGGAGCCACTGCCGGTAGGGACGGCGGGTGCTGATCTCGTGCTTGATCTCGTCGTCGGCGATGATGCGCCCCGCCAACGTGTCTACGAGGAGCAGGCGTCCCGGTTGCAACCGGCCACGGAGGAGAATGCGTTCGGCCGGTATGTCCAGCACTCCGGCTTCGGAGGCGCCGACGATGAAGTCATCCTTGGTGACCACGTAGCGGAAGGGCCGCAGCCCGTTCCGGTCCAGCGTGGTGCACACACGGTCGCCGTCACAGGCGGCGATGAGGGCGGGACCGTCCCACGGCTCCATGAGGCAGGCGTGATAGGCGTAGAAGGCCTTCTTCTCGTCCGACATGGTCTCGTGGTTTTCCCAGGCCTCGGGAATCATCATCATCAGGGCGTGGGGCAGCGAGCGGCCGGTGGAGACCAGCAGCTCCAGCGCGTTGTCGAATCCCGCGGTGTCGCTGGCGCCCTCGCGGATGATCGGGCTCAGTTTGCCCATGTCGTCCCCGAAGAGCGGCGAGGAGAACAGCGCCTCCCGGGCACGCATCCAGTTCTGATTGCCCCGGATCGTGTTGATCTCGCCGTTGTGGCACAGCATCCGGTACGGGTGCGCCAGCCGCCACGAGCCGAGAGTGTTGGTACTGTAGCGCGAGTGCACCAACGCCAGGGCCGAGACGATCGAATCATCGGAGAGATCCCGGTAGAAGGAATCCAGTTGATCGGCCCGCAACAAGCCCTTGTAGACCACGGTCTTGCTGGACAGGCTGGAGATGTAGAAGTCGTCCCGGACCTCGGCGGCGAGGCCGGCGTCCACGGCATTCTCGATGGCCTTGCGGAGGACGTAGAGCTTGCGCTCGAACTGGTCCTGGGTGGCCGTAGCCGGACCGGAACCGATGAAGAACTGCCGGATCAGCGGCGCCACCTGGGCCGCCACCTCGCCGCACTGGGTGAAGTCCGCGGGCACGTCGCGCCACCCCAGGAACTCCTGGCCCTCGTCCTGGACGGTCTCCTCGATCACCCGCTCGCACCACCGGTGCTGTTCCGTCTCGCGCGGCAGGAAAACCATGCCGACCCCGTACTTGCCCGGTTCCGGCAGCGAGATGGCCATGGGGCTGCAATGCCGCTGAAAGAACGCGTGGGGAATCTGAAACAGGATGCCGGCGCCGTCGCCCGTCTGAGGGTCGCAGCCGCAGGCCCCGCGATGCTCGAGGTTGATCAGGACGTCTACCGCGTGGCGGATGATGTCGTGGGATTTCCGGCCGTCGATATTGGCCACCACGCCCACGCCGCACGCGTCATGCTCATAAGCCGGGTCATAGAGTCCTTGGTACTTGTTCTTCATATAGAGCAGCCCTCTGCGAGACGGCCCCCGCCCGTCCCGCCAATATTCCGAACAAGCCGGAATACCACAAAACAGTCCGAGTTTCAGCAGCTATCACGTTTTGTTAAGGAGACGTCAAACGGTGCACCGGCTTGGACGGCCAAGCGTATCTCCCCGAACGCGGCACTGAGGGGGGTGGTCGGCTTATTCCGCCGATCCTTCCACAGTCTATCAATGTATGGACCGTTTCGCCAAGCCTCGAATGCTCCTTTCGGACTGGTCGGTCATCCTTCGACTTCGCTCCGCTACGCTCAGCAACTGTGTTGAGGAGTCAAGGGGCAGCCAGTATTTGGATGATGCGAGGGGTTCCAAAGGGTTTGTTCACGAGCCATGACGTTGAGGATGGTGAGGAGCTTACGCATGGCAGC
>JAPOQB010000572.1 GCA_026710965.1 Deltaproteobacteria bacterium
ATGTACCATCTGCGGCAAGGGGCCCTCGGTGGGCAACAACGTCAGCCACGCCAACAACAAGACCCGGCGCCGCTGGCTTCCCAATCTTCAGCGGGTCCGGGCAAGGTTGAACGGTGAGGTCCGGCGCATCCGGGTCTGTACCCGGTGTCTGCGGTCGGGCAAGGTTGAAAAAGTCGCCTGAGACCACCTCGGACCGGAGTCAGGCGACGCCCTACCCCTGGACCCGATTTGCCTTGTGCACCCCCTTCACACTGGAGATGTCCTGTAGCACCTGCCTCAACTGATCGGAGCTTCCGATCATGATCTCGAACGTGTTGACGGCCCGGTCGTCGAACGTGCGTACGTGAGCGCGGGCGATGTTCACCCCGGCCTCCGAAATGACCGAGCTGATGGCCGCGAGCAGACCGGGCTTGTCCGTGCATGTCACCTCGATCTTCACCGCGCGGGGCATCGGTGCATCCTCCGACCAACTTACCTCCACCCTTCTTTCAGGATCGGCTTCGAGCCCCGTCGGGCAACTGGCCACATGCACGGTCACGCCCCGCCCGCGGGTGATGATCCCGGCAATCTCCTCCCCGGGCAGCGGATGGCAACAGCGCGCAAAACGTACCAGCACATCCTCGAAACCCTTGACCCGGACCCCTCGATCCCGTGAGCCCACCAGCCGGAAGAGCCGCTCGAGCCCGCCCTCGAGTTGTTTCTTCTCTTCCTCGAGCTGCTCCGCGGGGAGCAGCCTGGCCAGGACCTGCCGCGACATGACCTTGCCGTAGCCGACGCTTGCCAGCAGCCCCTCCTCGTTCTTGAACCCAAGCTCTTTTCCCAGGGCGGCGATGGTCCCCTGCGCCTGGAGGCCCTGGTAGTCCAGGTGGTGGCGTCCGAAGTCCCCCTCCAGGATCTCGCGCCCGAGAGCCACGCTTCGTTCCCGCTGCTGTGAGGTCATCCATGCCCGGATGCGCGACTTCGCGCGGGGGGTCTTGACCACCTTCAACCAATCGCGGCTCGGCGTCTGCTCCTGCGTCGTGATGATCTCCACCGTGTCGCCGCTCCTGAGGATGTACTTGAACGGCACCAGCCGGCCGTTCACCCGCGCCCCGGAACAGCGCTGCCCGATGTCGGAATGGATGCGGTAGGCGAAATCCACGACGGTCGCCCCCTTGGGAAAGCTCCGCAGGTCACCGTTGGGCGTGAACACGTAGACCTCGTCCGGGAACAGATCCTCCTTGATGCTATGCAGGAACTCCTGGGGATCCGACAGGTTCTGCTGCCACTCGAGCAGTTGCCGGAGCCATGCGAACCGCTGCATGTCCGTCACCTGCAAGTCCTTGCCCTTCTTGTAACGCCAATGGGAGGCAATGCCTTCCTCGGCCACCCGGTGCATCTCATGGGTGCGGATCTGAATCTCGATACGCTGCGCATTGGGACCGATGACGGTGGTGTGCAGCGACTGGTACATGTTGGGTTTGGTCAGCGCGATGTAGTCCTTGAACCGGCCGGGCACCGGCCGCCACTTGGAGTGGACGACGCCCATGGCCTCGTAACACTCGCGCATCGTATCGACGACGATCCGGAACGCCACCAGGTCGTAGACCTGGCCGAAGTCCAGGCTCTGATTCTCCATTTTCTTGAAGATGCTGTAGAAGTGCTTGGGCCGCCCGCTCACTTCCGCGTCGATGCCCTCTTCCGCCAGGGCCTTGCTCAGACGCGAGATGACATCATTGGTGTACTTCTCCCGGTTCTTCTTCTTCTGCGCCACGTTCCGCTTCAACTGCGCGTAGACCTCCGGACGAAGATGCTTGAGCGCCAGGTCTTCGAGCTCGCTCTTGATCCAGTAGATCCCCAGCCTGTGGGCGATGGGGGCGTAGATGTCCAACGTCTCCTGGGCGATGCGGCGCTGCTTCTCGGCGGTGAGATGCTGCAGCGTACGCATGTTGTGGGTGCGGTCGGCCAACTTGATCAGGACCACGCGTATGTCCTTGGCCATGGCCATGATCATCTTGCGGAAGTTCTCCGCCTGCTTCTCCTCGTGGCTGGTGAAGTTGACGCGGCTCAGCTTGGTGACCCCGTCCACCAGGGCCGCGATCTCCTCGCCGAACCCTGCCTCGATTTCCGGCAGCGTCGCCAGGGTATCCTCGACCGTGTCGTGGAGCAGGCCGCCGATGATGCTGGGGAGATCCAGCTTCAGGTCCGCCAGCACGCCGGCCACGGCCACGGGATGGATGAGGTAGGGCTCTCCGGACAGGCGCTTCTGGCCGTCGTGCACCGACGACGAGAACTGGTAGGCCTGGCGCAATTGGTCGACATCGGCGCCGGGCTGGTATTGCAGCACCTTGTCGACGAGCTCGTTGATGGCGCTGTTGGCTCCGGCGCCCCTGGATCGACGCCTGGGCCTTACCTCGGTTTCTGGGTGTACCTGCAAACCTTGAGCCTTTCAGCCGCGATGACCGCGGCGAGCTGCTTCACCGCTTCGTCCACGTCACGATTGATGATGAAGTAATCATACCCCTGAATTTCCTGGATTTCATGCCGGGCGTTGTTCCAGCGCTGGTCGATGGTCTTGCGCGCATCCGTGCCCCGGCCCGCCAGGCGGCGGCGCAGCTCGTCGAGGGACGGCGGCAGCACGAATATGGACACGGCACTGGTATAGTGTCGCCTGATCTGTCGAGCCCCCTGTACGTCGATATCCAACAGCACGTCGCCGCCGCCCCGGAGCCGGCGTTCGAGCATCCGCCGCGGGGTGCCGTACAGCTTTCCGTGGACCTCCGCCCACTCGGCGAAGTCGCCCGCGGCGAGCATCCGCTTGAACACCGCCTCGGACACAAAGTCGTAGTCCTTGCCGGGGGTCTCCCCGTCGCGCGGGGTCCGCGTGGTGCAGGACACTGAAAGGCTCATTTCCGGATAGATGCTCAGAACCTTCCGGGTCAAGGTCGTCTTGCCGGCGCCGGACGGCGCGGAGACGATGAACACGATGCCCGGCCGGCGCTTGGTAAAGCTGCGGATCGAGACCGTCATTCCACGTTCTGCACCTGTTCGCGAATCTTCTCCACGCTCTCCTTGCCGCCCAGCACCAGGCGGACCACCTCGAGCTGCGGCGCCTTGGCGCCGATGGTGGTGAGCTCGCGCTGCACCTCCTGAAGCAGGAAATCGATCTTCTTCCCCACCGGTTCACGCTCGCGCATGAGATTGGAAAGCATCTCCACGTGGCTGCCCAATCGCACGACCTCCTCATTGATGCTGCCCTTGAAGGTGCCGCTGCCGCCTTCGCCGGCGCCGCCGGCATTGGCGCCCTGCTCCTGGAGCCGCTGGTCGATGACCCCGGCACAACGTCCGAGTTCTCTGGCCGCCCGGGTCAACTGGCGCGCCTCCGCCACCATGTCGCGCTTGAGATTGCGCCCCTCGCGGTCCCGGGACCGGGTCAGGTTCTTCAAGGCCCGGTCCAGCGCTCGAAGCACCAGTTGCTTTTCGCTCCCCTCGATATGCTCCGGTTCCTTGAACTGAAAGAGATCCGGCAGCCGCGGCACCAACTGAAGATCGATATCGCCCTGGAGGCGGAACCGTTTCTTGATGCGTTGCAGCGCTTCACAGTACTGCTCCATCAGGGTGTCATCCACCTCCAGCCGATAGCCGCGTCCCTTGAGCGGCGTCCGGTCGATATAGACGTCGGTGCGGCCGCGGTGGATCTTCATCCGGGCCTGTTCGCGCAGCTCATCCTCGAGGCTCAGGTAGAGCTTCGGCACGCGCAGGTGAATGTCCGCGTGCCGGTGATTGACGCTACGGATCTGTACGGAAACCTTGACCTGCCTGTCCTGGAGTATGGCCTGACCAAAACCGGTCATGCTTCTCATAGGTCGACTCGCATTCTCTGGCCTGAGCCCCTTGCTCCGCCTCGCGCATCGCCGCAGGCCGCGCCGGCGGAGCGCCCGTGCCCGTTATCGCCGAGGACGGCTATGGCGACTGCAAGGCCTGGAGCGACTGCTCGAGCTGGCGCAGCGCGTCGCCGAAGCCGGTCCAGTCGCCGGCCCGGAGGCGTTCCATGGAGCGTTGGTAGTGCTCCATGGCCTGGGCCGCCGGGCTCCCGCTGGCGAGTTCCGTCGCGGCCGCCGTCTGCACCGACGGCGAGGCCGTCGCGGGACTCTCCGCGGCGTCGCCGAACAGTTCGTTCAGCGCATCCTCGAGGTTCTCTCTCATGGCGATGCGGTTACCGAACACCGCCACCACCCGCTTGAGCTCCGGGAGAGATCCCTGCTCCGCCGCCAGGTACAGCGACTGAACGTAAAGCAGAGAATCCTGGATCGGGATCGCCAGCAGGCTGCCGCGGATGACCTCCGAGCCGCGCTGGCCCCACAGGCTCAACTGCTGCGAGATGAACGCGTCCTGATCGATGCGGGCGTCGACCTGTTTGGGGCCGTAGACCAGCCTGGCCTTGGGGAAGTTGAGCGCCAGGAGCTTGCCGTAGTGCGAGCCGTCGCTGCGCGCGGCGAGCCATGCCCTCATGTTGTCGCGATTGTTGGGGGTGAAGGGCAGGAGCAGAACGAACTCCTCTTCATCCTCGCCGGGGAGGCGCATGATGGTGTAGTAGGGCTCCATCTCCAGCTCCTGCTCGTCCACGTTCCGGTGGGGGATGCTC
>JAPOQB010000507.1 GCA_026710965.1 Deltaproteobacteria bacterium
GCCTGACCGCGGTGCAGGACGGAGAACGTCGACTCCATCCGCCGGGTCCGAACGCACCGGGCGCTGAAGTCCGCGTCCCCCGCGAGGCCATAGGTGACGACACGCTTCCTGACCCGGGGGATCAAGGCACGGACCGTCGGATGGTCGAGGCAGAGCACCGCGACTCCATAGAAGGGCACCTTGTTGATGAACTCCAGGAAGGCATCCGCCAGCCCTTCCGTGGTGCCGTAGTAGTCGATGTGCTCGCGGTCGATGTTGGTCACCACCGCCACCGCCGGCGACAGCAACAGGAACGTGCCGTCGCTCTCGTCCGCCTCCGCCACCAGAATGTCGCTCCGCCCCATCTGCGCGTTGCCGGCCAGGGACCGCACCCGGCCGCCGATGACCAGGGTCGGGTCCATATCCGCGGCGGTCAGGACGTGACCGATCATCGACGTGGTGGTGGTCTTGCCGTGGCTTCCCGCCACCGCGATGCCGTGTTTCATGCGCATGAGCTCCGCGAGCATCTCGGCCCGCGGAATCACCGGGATCTGCCGCTCCTTGGCCGCCACCACCTCCGGGTTGGAGAACTTCACCGCGGTGGAGATCACCACCACCGAAAGGGCCTCGGCCAGGTTGGCGGCATCGTGGCCGATGTGGACCTCCGCCCCCAGGGACCGCAGCCGACGCGTGGCGTCGTTCTCCTGTAGATCGGAGCCGCTGATTTCGTAGCCCAGGTTCAACAAAACCTCCGCGATGCCGCTCATGCCCACGCCGCCGATGCCGACGAAGTGCACACGGTGGCGTCTCTCGAAAGCCCTTGGACCCATCATGACCACCCGGGGACGAGGGCATGGCACTCGTCCACGATTCGTTCGGCCGCATCCCCCCGGCCCATACCCGCCGCGGCCCGGCCCATGGCGTCGCGCCGCGCCGCGTCTCCGTGGAGCGCCCGGAGGGTCCCGGCCAGGCCGGCCGCGGTCAACTCCTGCTCCACGATCATCTCGGCGGCGCCGGCTTGCTGGAGCGCCACCGCGTTCAGCCGTTGATGATCGTGGGCCGCGTACGGATACGGGATCAGCACCGAGGGCTTGCCGAAGACGGTAAGCTCCGACAGGGTCGAGGCCCCGGCGCGGCAGATCACCAGGTCGGCCGCCGCGTACGCGCGGTCCATCCGTTCGATGAAGGGCAGCACCTCCGCCTCGCAGGGCAGCGGCTCGTAACCCTTTCTCACCGACTCCTCGTCCGCGCGCCCGGTCTGGTGCGTGACCCGGAAACCGGCCGCGGCGTCGCCCAGATGCGCCAACGCGCCAAGGACCGCCTCGTTGATCCGGTGGGCGCCCGCGCTGCCGCCGAAGACAAGCAGGTGGAACCGCTCATCCCGCTCCAGCTCCGGCAGCTTGCGCCAACGCACCGGCGTGCCGGTGAGCACGACCTTGGCCGCGGGAAAATAGTCGACGCTCTCCCGGAAGCTCGTGAAGATCCGGGTCACCATCCTTCCCAGGATGCGGTTGGTGAGCCCGGGCCGCAGGTTCTGCTCCAGGATGGCGCAGCGGATGCGCCGCGCCACCCCGGCCAGCAGCAACGGGCCCGAGGCGTAGCCGCCGAGCCCGATGATGCATTGAGGATCGAAACGGCGGATGATGGCGAGCGAGCGCCACAGACTCAATGGAATGCCGTAGAGGCCTTCCAGCAGTCCCTTGAGGCCCCTTCCCTTGAGTCCGCGAATGGGCAACAGCTCCAACGGAAATTCCGTCTCCGGGATGACCCGGCTCTCGATGCCCCACCGGCTCCCGACGAAGAGAATGCGCACGTCTCCGTTCCGCCGGCGAAACTCCCGCGCTACGGCGAGGCCGGGAAAGAGATGTCCGCCGGTGCCGCCGCCGGCCACGATCAGTCTCATGGCCGGACCTCCCGCCGGGAGACGCCCAGGAGCATCCCGGCCACCGTGAGGTGAACCACCAGGGCGGAACCGCCGTAACTCACAAACGGCAACACCAGTCCCTTGGTGGGCACCAGCCCCATGACCACGCTCATGTGGACCAGCGCCTGAAGCCCCAGCAGCATGGTGAGGCCGAACACCATCAACCGGGTGAAGGAGTCCTCGCTCTCCAGAGCCAGCCGCATGCCGCGATACAGCAGGACGCCGAAGAGTCCCACCACCAGCAGCGCGCCCCACAAACCCAATTCCTCACCGATCACGGAATAGATGAAGTCCGTGTGCGCTTCCGGCAGGTAAAGGAGCTTCTGCCGGCTCTGTCCCAGGCCCCGGCCCCACAACTGCCCGGAGCCGAAAGCGATGTAGGACTGAATGATCTGAAAACCGCTGTTGGCGGAATCGCTCCAGGGGTCCAGGAAGGCCAGCATCCGTTTCACCCGGTAGTCGGCGGACATGATGAAGAAGGCCCCCGCCGGAAGCGCCGCCAGCGCCACCCAGGCCAGGTGCTTCACCTGACTCCCGGCGACGAACAGCATGGCCAGGGTGATGACGGCGAGGATGAACGCCGAGCCGAAATCCGGCTCCGCCAGCAGGAGCGCCACGAACACCCCGGCCACCACCAGCGGCGGCAGAACCCCGGGCACAAAGCTCTCCAGCCGATCGGCTCTCCTGGAAAGGCTATAGGCCAGGTACAGCACGAAGGTGACCTTGGCCAGCTCCGACGGCTGGAACACGAACGGGGCCACGCCCAGCCAACGCTGCGCGCCGCCGCGGACCACGCCGATGCCCGGGATCAACACCAGCACCAGGACGATGACCGTGACGATGAGCAGCGGTCCGGCCAGGCGCCGATAGACCGACGGCGGCACCAGCAAGGCCACGGCGAGGCCCGCCATACCCAGGCCGGCGGCCGCCAGTTGCTTGCGGAACAGATAGGTACCGTCGCCGAAGCGTTCCTGGGAAAAGAGGTAGCTGGTGTTCAGCACCATGGTGATGCCGATGGCGAGCAGCACCACCAGGCTCACAAGCATCCAGCGGTCCATGTTGCGAATCCCGTTCATAGGGCCTGCACCAGCTCCTTGAACGCGCGCCCCCGTTCGCCGTAGTTCTCGAACATGTCGAAACTCGAGCACGCCGGCGACAGGAGCACCACGTCTCCGGCGTGGGCGGCGGCCCGGGCCTGGCGAACCGCCTCGGCGAGATCCGCCACCACCGACGTGTCGGTCAAAGCTCCCAGCGACTCTTTCATGATGCCCGCGGCCTCACCCAAAAGGACCAGCTTGCGCACCCGCTCCCGCACCAGCGGTTCCAGGTTCCGGTAGCTGCCGCCCTTGTGCACCCCGCCGGCGATCAGCACGATGGGGCCGTCGAAGCTGGCCAGCGACTTCTGAACGGCGCCGACGTTGGTGCCCTTGGAGTCGTTGAAGTAGCGCACCCCGTCGAGCTCCCGTACCAACTCCAACCGGTGCTCGATTCCCCGGAACTGCCTGGCGGCGGTCCGGATATGGCGTCCCTGGACGCCCACCGCCTTGGCGGCGCAAACCGCCGCCATGACGTTCTCGACGTTGTGGACCCCGCGAAGCCCCAGGTCCCGCAGCGGAAACCGCTCTTCGGCCCCGTCACCACGCCAGACGATGGCGTCCCCCGCGACGAAAGCCCCCTCTTCCACCTCCGACCAGCCGAAGGAGACCGTCCGGGCGTCCAGTCGAGGGCGCAGGGCCCATACCCACGGGTCGTCGCGGTTGAGCACGGCGACGTCGTCCGGGTGTTGCGCGGCGAAGATCCTGGCCTTGGCCGCGCCGTAGCTCGCCAGCCCGTCGTAGCGGTCGAGATGGTCCTCGCTGAGATTGAGGCACAGGGCCACGCGGGGGCGGAAATCCCGGACCCATTCGAGCTGAAAACTGCTGACCTCCACGACGCCCCAGTCCCAGTTTCCCGCCACGCACTCGATCAGCGGCTGGCCGATGTTGCCGCCGGCGAAGACGCGCAGCCCGGCGGCTTCGAGGACGGCGGCCACGAGCCGCGTCGTCGTGGTCTTTCCGTTGGTGCCGGTAATGGCCACCATGGGAGTACGGTTGAACCGCGCCGCCAATTCGATCTCGCTCAACACCTCGATGCCGCGACGGGCGGCTTCCGCCAGCAACGGATTCTCCCGCGGCACACCGGGGCTGGGCACCACCGCCTCCACGCCGTCGAGCCAGACCGCTTCCTCCGGGCCGAGGTGGCAGGCGGCGGACAACCGCGACAGCTCGTTTCGGGCCTGCCCCATGGCGTCGCCGGCGCGCGCGTCGGCGCCCACGACCCGCGCTCCCCGCCGTGCGAGAAACCGGGCCACCGCCAGGCCGGTGCGGGCCAGTCCCAGCACCAGGATCTTCTTGCCCTGCAATTCCATCACCGGTTGCTCGTTCGTCGCCGGCTCCATGCTCCGTGCCTCTGCCGTTCCCGTCGGACCCACTCCAGGTTTCCTCAGCGCAGCTTCAGCGTGCTCAACGCGAACAGCGCGCAAATGATCGACACGATCCAGAACCGCACGATGATCTGCGGTTCCGCCCAACCCTTGAGCTCGTAGTGATGGTGGATCGGCGCCATGCGAAAGACCCGCTTGCCGCGCAGTTTGAAAGACGCCACCTGGACGATCACCGACACGGCCTCCACCACGAAGACGCCCCCCACCACCACCAGCAGGATCTCGTTCTTGCTGATGACCGCGACGCTTCCCAGCGCCGCCCCCAGTCCCAGACTGCCGACGTCGCCCATGAACATCTGGGCCGGGTAGGCGTTGAACCAGAGAAAACCCAGGCCCGCCGCCACCACGGCCGCGCAGAAGACCGACATCTCCCCGACCCGGGACACGTAGGGGATCTGCAGGTACTCGGCGAACTTCACGTGGCCCGCGAGATACACGATGAGCGCGTAGGTGGCCGCCGCGGTCATCACCGGACCGATGGCCAGCCCGTCCAGGCCGTCGGTGAGGTTCACCGCGTTGGAGGCGCCCACCACCACCACCATCGCGAACGGGACGTACCAGAGGCCGATGTCCGGCTGCACGTTCTTGAAGAAGGGCACGGCCACCGTGCTGCTGAAATCGGGCTGCTGCAGCAGCACCACCGCCGCCGCCGCGGCCACGGCCATCTGTGGAAGGAGCTTGCTCCACATGCTTAGTCCGCGGCTGCTCTTGCGGCGGACCTTGAGGAAGTCGTCGACGAAGCCGATGGCGGCGAACCCCACGGTCACCGCCAGAGCCACCAGCACGTACACGTTGGTGACGTCCCCCACCAGCACCGTGGACAACACCAGCGACAACACGATCAGGGTCCCTCCCATGGTGGGGGTGCCCGCCTTGGCGGCATGACGATCCGGACCGTCCCCTCGGATGGGCTGCCCGATCTGCCACTGCTTGAGC
>JAPOQB010000510.1 GCA_026710965.1 Deltaproteobacteria bacterium
CACCGAAGGCGGCAGCAAAAAACCGGTCCCACGATCTACCGGACGAAAGTTACTCATACCACACACTCTCCATGGTTAAATCTACAGACAACTATACAACATCTTGTGGTGCCCTGCACCTCAAGTCCGACAGGCTGCTAGAGGCCTTTCAATTGCCTCTCGATGTCGTCGATACATCGTTCACCGCCGCCCTTCATCGCGCAGCTTCTTCCAGTCCAGACCTCCGAGCTTCAGACCCGACCGCAGGCTGCGAATGCCCATCTTCCGATCCAGCGTCAGAACCTCCATTCCGGCGCGGGAATAGTCGTCGGCGATGAGACGGTCCAACAGCCCCGCGCCGCTGGAAGTCTCAAGGGCTTCAATGACCGATCTCCCGTTCACTGGAGACACCAAGCCGCTACGCAGCACGTCCAACAAGGCAGCGCGGGCCGCGGCCTTGGAGACTCCATAGTGGTGCCGCACCGCTACGTACGCCTCTCCGACGACCTGGTTTGATGCGAAGATCTCGCTGCCCTGCTCATCAATCAGGGTACGAAGCCTGCTCACACAATACTGGAAGTCCTTTTCCGGGTCTCCCGTGAGTAACCGCACGAGCACCGAGGTATCAATCCCGTAGCGACGGATCATAACCCTGTTTCCGGAAGGCTTCGATGTCGAACGGCGGGTGTCCGGGTGGAATCTGGTCGCGCAATGTCCCGAGGCGGGAATAGTTGATGCGCCTGGGTCGCAGAACGAAGCCGCCAGGCCCTTCTTCCAGTTCAAGTTGATCGCCGGGACCGACGCCCAAGGCATCCAACACCCGTGCCGGGAACGTGACCTGTCGCTTCGATGTAATCTTGACGATCATGATCCGTCTCCTTACCGATATTCTAATCTAGTAAGGCAACAGGTTCAAGTCGACCTCCGGCTCACAGTCCGGGAAACGCCGAAAGCACCATCTCGACCAGAATCCGTGGCGGCCGGGTCAGCGGGTCGGTGACCGGGATGCCGAACTCGTCCTGGTACCCCGCGATGGCGGCACTGACATCGGCATCGGTCATGTTCTCGTGGTTGATGGTGAGGCCGATGACTTTGGTGTCGGAGAAGGTCTCGATGAGATGGATCTCATCGGCCGGCTCCGGCATCGGCATATGCTCGAAGTCGCAACGATGAGCCCGTCCGGGTGCGTGCTGCAGCACGACGCCGTTGGGGCAGGCGCCGCGGAGGATCAGGGCGGAGGTGGGGTAGGCGGGGTGGCTAAGAGCGCCTTGCCCTTCGACAATGATCGCGTCGGGGTTCTCGGCCTCGAACGCTTCGAGGATCGTCGCTTCGAGCTCGCCCGCGCAGAACTGTGAAGGGACGGCGTCGAGGGCGACCCCATAGCGGGCGCCCTGGATCAGGCCGGTCTGGCCGGTGCCGATCATCACCGCCTTGGTACCGCGGTCATTGAGTGCCCCGGTCAGGACCGTCGCGGTGGTCCGCTTGCCCACGGAGCAATCGGTGCCGAGGACGACGATGCGTGGACAGGTGACCTCTGCGATGCGGCCGCTGAAGGTCCGCAGGCCCTCCCTGGCAGGGGGCTTTCGGACGTCGAGGATCTTCACGTTTCGCGCGACGCTGGCCGCTACGAACTCCGGGTCGTCGGTCAGGAACTCGTGAAGCCCGTTCACGACGTTCATTCCCAGGTCGATGGCCTCCAGCAGAATCCCCCGATCGCGGGACGACAACCTGCCGCTCGCGGGGGCCATGCCGAAAATGAAGTAGTCGGGCGTGGCCCCGGCGCGCGCCAGCGCATCGGCCAGGTCGCGGCAGACGGGAATTCCGTTTGGCGGCTCGCCAAGCACGGCGCCGGCATCGAGACCGGCCTTCCCGCTGTCGATGACCGAAAGGATCCCATAGAGCTCGGAGTGACGGACG
>JAPOQB010000774.1 GCA_026710965.1 Deltaproteobacteria bacterium
GTTCTCCTTGTGCTCGCGCACGTACTTCTTGATCATGGTGGCGCTGAAGAACTCCATGGACTCGAAGCCCGCCCGGTCCATGCCCTCGATGGCCTCCAGCATGGCCGCGGTCCTCATGTTGTAGGCCCACAGGCTCTGGTTGCCGTCGCGCAACGTGGTGTCCACGAATGTGACTTCGCTCATGGATGCTCCTCAGTTCGCGGCTGCTTCCGCCCCGTCTCCGTCGGCGTTCCGCCCCAGGGTCAGAGAGAACCCCGGTTTGCGGATGTGCACCTGGGTGTATTCTTTCTGTTTGGTCAGCTCGTTGATGAGCCGCACCAGCGGCTGGCGCGCGCTCAGGTAATCGCGCGGGCGGCCGGACTCCATCATGGTCTTGACCTCGTCCACGCCGGCGTAGACCCGCAGCACCAGTTCCTCGTCCGAGATCGAGGGTCCGCCCAACTGGGACCGGAGCTCCGCCAGCGACGGCTCCGGCTGCTCCCATTCGGTCCACGCCTTGGCCCGGGGCCGGCCCAGGATCTTGTCCTTGACGTCGGGGTCCATGAGCTCGGCGCCCTCCCGGCCCCAGATGCCCAGGGCGTACTGGATGGACTGGTCCGCCACCTCCTTGTAGCGCTCGCCCAGGATGACGTTGAAAGCCGCCTGGGTGCCCACGAACTGAGACAGCGGCGTCACCATGATCGGGTAGCCCCACTCGGCGCGCACCCGCGCGGCCTCCTCCAGCGCCGCCGGCAGCTTGTCCTCCATGCCCACGAGCTTGAGCTGGTGCACGAAGTTGGAGATCATGCCGCCGGGCACCTGGTGCAGGTACTGGCCGTGGTTGTACTCCACGGGCTTGCCGATGGGGAGGCCGTCGCGCCGGGCCACGTACGTGAAGTGTTCCTCCACCGGCCTCAGCGCGTCCTCGTCCACCAGCGGGGTGTCGCCCGTGGCGCGGATGTTACGCGCCATGTTGAAGATGGAAGGCTGGGCCGAGGCGTTGGCCAGGGGCGGCACGCTGGTGTGGATGGTGGTCATGCCGAGCTTGATGGCTTCGAGGTAGTTGAGCGGCGCGAGGCCGTTGTTGCAGTGGGCGTGGAACTCCACCGGGGTATCGCCGATGTTTTCGAGCACCAGCGGCACCAGCGTCCGGGTGCGCTCCGGAGTGAGCAGGCCGCCCACGTCCTTGAAGCAGATGCCGTAGGGCTTGATGGCCGCCGCCTCCCGGGCCTTCCGCGCATAGTACTCGTCGGTGTGCCTGGGCGACACCGAGTAGATCAGGTTGACGACGCACTCCATGCCGAGCTCGCGCAGCCCCTTCACCTCCTCGCCGAACACCTCGTAGTCGTTCCAGGAGTTGGACGTGCGGGTCAGGGTGATGCCGCTGTCCACCACCTTCTGGATGATGAGCTTCAGGATCGACGCCGGCTTCTTCTCGAGCCCTCCCTTGAGGCCGCCGTGAAGCCGCAGCTCGGTCTTCCGCAGCCGCTTGGTACCCTCCCGGAGCCAGTCCCACGGGTTCTCCTTGTGCTCCCGCACGTACTTCTTGAACATGTTGGTGACGAAGAACTCCATGGACTCGAAGCCCGCCTGGTCCATCTGCTCGGCGATCTCCACCATCGCCGCCGTCTTCATGTTGAGCGCCCAAAGACTCTGGTTGCCGTCCCGCAGGGTAGTGTCGATGAATCGGATCTCGCTCATGGGGTCTCCCGAATGAAACTGGTGTGTGTCCCATACCGGCCGGTGTTATCCGATACTGGCCGGTGCCAACTGCTCATAGTGGCGTGAATGCGGAAACCGGTCAAGGCGACGCAAATACCTGAATCGTCATGGCCGCGCCTCCTGCCACGCCCGCCCTCCTTTATCATTCCCGCGAACGGGGCTGTGTTTCCAAGACTCTGATCGATGGCCGCCGAGTAAAGATGGCGCCCTTCGACTTCGCTTCGCTACGCTCAGGGCGAACGGTTGAGGAAACCGAGTCAAACCCGTTCGCCCTGAGCGTAGCGAAGCGAAGTCGAAGGGCGCTAATCGCCTCTGGGTTCCGCCGCCGATCCGGCGGGAGAAGGGTGGGACTCCCGCCGTGGACTTGATACACACCGGCAAATCCACTAACGAGACCTTTCAGCAAGTACGGGAGGAACGCGGTGGCTGCACAGGAAGCTCATCCGGTTGAGGATCGCATCGTTCA
>JAPOQB010000512.1 GCA_026710965.1 Deltaproteobacteria bacterium
CCCGGGAGATCTCCACCTCGTCACCGAGGCTGATGGGGATCATCAGGGAATCGAGGAGATGGTAGCCGTCGTCACGCCGGCCGGTGATCCGAAGGTTGAGATTCACCTTGGCGGGCGCGAACAGTCTCATGGAAGGAAGACCCCGCGGCGGGGCTCACCACGGCTTGATCAGCGCCTTGGTGGGGAACATCTCGGGCACTTCGCCACCCACCGCGCGAACGCAGTCCTCGGTCTCGTCGAGCGAGAAGACGTGGCTCACCATCTGCTCCACCGGAAAGCTGGTGGTCTCCATCAGCCGAAGGGTGGCGTCGATGGCGTCGTTGTCGCCGGTATACGCTCCCTGGACGCAGATCTCCCCCCACACGAGCTTGTCCATCAGCATGGGGGTGACGGTCTTGTCGCCCGTCAACCCGCCGAGCACGAGCTTGCCCTGCCGTCTGAGACAGTCCACCGAGGTGAGGATGGCGGCCGGGTTGCCGGAGACGTCGACGGCGACGTCGGCCATGGCGCCGCCGGTCTCCTCCCGGATCACGTCCGCCACGTTCTCTTCTTCCACGTTGATGGTGCGATGCGCGCCGAACCGTTCGGCCACCTCCAGCCTGCTCTTGTCGCGGCCGATGCCGGTGACGAAGATGCGCGCCGCGCCGGCATGACTCGACGCGAAGGTGCAGGCGAGCCCCTGCTGGCCGGGTCCCTGGATCAGCACGTAGTCGCCCATCTTGACGCCACCGTGCCGCAACGCCCACTGAAAGCCGTTGGCCATCACCGCGCCCACGAGGGCCGCGGCCTCCGCTGGAAGGTCATCGCTGATCGGGGTCAGCAACGCGGTGTGGGTGATATACAGGTACTGGGCGAAGCCGCCGAACAAATGCGGCGGGTCCGCCGAGGACATCCTCGAACCGTAGGCCGAGCGCTGCTTGCAGAACCGGTCGCCGCCACGGCGGCAGTCCGGACAGCGGCCGCACCCGAGGGACCCCTTGATGATGACCCGGTCGCCTTCCTTGACGCCGTGGATCCCGGCCGCCTTGGCGCCGAGTTTCTCCACGCGGCCGAGGATCTCGTGGCCGAGTATGATGGGTATCGGAAGATTCAACTTCCCGGTGTAGTACTTGTAGTCCGTACCGCACACCCCGCCCATCTCCACCTTCAGGAGCCCGCCGTCCGCCGGTATGTCCGGCACGGGGTACTCCCGGACCTCGATCTTGCCGTATTCCACCAAGGTCGCCGCCCTGCAGATTTCGCTCATAAACTCTCTCCGCGTCTCATTTTCGACGCAAACGCCCTTCCCTCACCAGACACCCTCACCCAGTCCCCTGTCGCGTCGCGTAGCAGACCGGTGAGCTCGTCAAGAGCAGCGTGGGCGGCGTCCCGGAAATCCGTTGGCGGTGGGCGGACGTGATCCGCGGTCCCGATCAACCACCCGTTTCGCGCGATGCAGAACAGCACGACCCCGGCAGGACCGGCTCCGGATTTCCGGGACGCCGCCCACGCTGCTCGGCACCGAATACGCGCGTGAGCCCCAAACCGTTACGGCTTGATCAGCGCCTTGGTCGGGAACAACTCCGGGATCTCGCCGCCCACGGCCTGGATGCACTTCTCGGTCTCGTCCAGCGAGAACACGTGGCTCACCATCTCCTCCACCGGGAACTTGGTGGCCTCCATGAGCCGCAGGGTCGCGTCCACGGCATCGTTGTCGCCGGTGAAGCAGCCCTGGAGCTTGATCTCGCCCCACACGAGCTTGTCCATGTGGACCTCGGTGACCGTCTTGTCGCCGGTGAGCCCGGCCAGCACCATGGTGCCTTGGCGGCGCAGGCAATCGATGGAGGCCAGGATCGCCTTGGGATTGCCGGACACGTCCACCACCACGTCCGCCATGGCGCCGTCGGTCTCCTCCCGGACCACGTCCACCACGTTCTCCTCCTCGACGTTGATGATCCGGTCCGCGCCCCACTTTTTCGCAAGCTCCATCCGCGGCGCGTCCCGGCCGATGCCGGACACGAAGATCTTCGCCGCGCCCGCGTGCTTCGAGGCCCAGGTGCACGCCAACCCCTGCTGTCCGGGCCCCTGGATCAGCACGTAGTCGCCCATCTTGACCCCGCCGCGGCGCAGCGCCCACTGGAACCCGTTGGCCATGACCGAGCCGATGAGGGCCGCCGCCTCCGCCGAGAGCTCCTCGCTGATGGGGGTCATCAGCACGTCGGGGGCCAGGTAGAGGTAGTCCGCGAACCCGCCGAACAGGTGGGGCGGGTTGGCGGAGGTGGTGCGCCCGCCGTAGTTGGTGCGGTTCCGGCAGAAGCGCTGCGCGTTGCGGCGGCAGTCGGAGCAGCGGCCACAGCCGATGGCGCCCTTCATGATCACACGGTCGCCTTCCTTGACGCCGTGGATCTTCTCGGCCTTGGGGCCGAGCTTCGCCACCCGGCCGAGGATCTCGTGGCCCAGGATGATCGGCAGCGGCAGGTTGATCCGTCCGTGGTAGTACTTCACGTCGGAGCCGCAGACGCCGCCCATCTCGACCTTCAGCAATCCCCCGTCGTCCGGGATATCGGGTATGGGATATTCCCGGATCTCAAGCTTGTTCGGTGCAAGCAATGTCGCCGCCCTGCTGGTCTCTGCCATCGTGTACCTCCTTGGTAGGCCCTTTGGTTTCCTGCTGTTCCACGGTTCAGTCGAGGTAGTCCTCCAGCCGCACCCGCTCGCGCACCGCGTCGGGCACGGCGAGCCGCTTGGGGAAGTCCTTCCGTTTCTTGGTGGCGTCGATGACCATCTTGGCGGTCATGCCCCCTGCCCCGCTCGACGGATCGGTCTCGGAGCCCTGGCAACGGGGAATCACCAGCGTATCGGTATCCGCCTGCACCCGATTGGCCACGGCCCACATCACGTCGCGCTCGTTGTAGACGTTCACGTCCCCGTCCACCACGATCACCAGTTTCAGGTAGAGGTCGGTAGCCATGGCGGCCATGACCGCGTTCCGCACCTCGCCGTCGGAACGCTTGTCCAGGGAGATGTAGCAATGGAACCGGCAGTTGCCCGAGGGCGGCATGTGCACCGCCCGGGTGCCCGCGGCCACCGCCTTCACCGCCCTGAAGATCGCCGCCTCCCGGGGAATGGAACCCATCAGCCGCTGTTCCGAGTGGCCGGTGAAAATATCCTGGTAGAGGGGCTTTTGCCGCAACGTGACGCCGGTGATCTCGGCCACGTGATTCCTGCGCACCCCCACCGCGTGGCCGGTAAACTCGCCGAAGGGCCCCTCCTCCTCGCGCACGTCGGGCAGGATCCGCCCTTCCAGAATCATCTCCGCGTGGGCCGGAACCTCGAGAGCAACGGTCTCGCACCGCACCAGCGGCACCGGCTGCTCCATCATGCCGCCGATGACGTCGTACTCGTCCACGTCGAAGGGCGCCAGCGACAGGGCGCCGACGGCGAAGGCCGGATGGACCCCCACGATGAAGGCGATGTCCAGCGGTTCGCCCCGCTCCTCGGCGTTGCGCGCGCAGCGCATCAGGTGCATGCCGGGGGCGAGATGCATGCGCAGACGGTTCCGTTCCACCATCATGGCCCGGTTGAAGCTGAGGTTGCGCACCCCGCTCACGGGATCCCTCGCCACCACGATGCCCGCGGTCACGTAAGGGGCCGTGCTGATGTCGAAGTGGGTCAGCAGCGGGATCTCGCCCAGGTCCACGTCGGCGCCCGTCCGCACCACTTCCTTGACCGGACCGTCCTCGACCAGCTCCGGCGCCACCGGGCTGCCTTCCCGCCTGCGGTACTCCTCCACCAGGTCGTTGGCGTCCACGTCCAGCGCCATGGCCAAACGGCTGCGGGTGGCGTGGAGGTTGGTGATCACGGGCATCGAGAAGCCCTGCACCTCGTGCACGAACAGCGTGGGGTATCGGCCGGAGGACTCCAGCTCCATGAGCAGGCTGGTGACGTCGTGCTCGGGCCGCACCGGCTTGCGGATGTGCAGCAATTCCTCGGGACCCTCGTTTTCCAAACGGTCCATGAACGACCGCAGGTCTTTCATACGGTTCCTCCGTCGTCGCGGCGCCGGCGCCCGCGATCAGGCCGTCCCGAACAGCCGCTCGGCGTTGCCGCCGAGGATCTTGTCCCGGTCCGTCTGGGTCAGGCGGATGTTGTTGACGATCTCGATGGGGTTGGGGTCGCCGATGCCGAAGGGGCAGTCGCTCCCCAGCAGCACGTGGTCCGCGCCCACCTCCGCCACCAGGAACTCCAGCACGTCGGGCTCGAACACGATGGTGTCGTAGTAGAACCAGCGCAGCACGTCCCGGCCCATGAGCGAGGTGTTCTCCTGGATCGCCGGCTGGATCTCCCGGCCCCGGGTCATGCGGCCGAACTGGTACGGCAGGAACCCGCCGCCGTGGCACAGGATTATCTTGAGATCGGGGAACCGGTCCAGCACGCCGCCGAAGTAGAGGCACGCCACGCCCACCGTGGTATCGGCCAGCAGGCCCACGATATGGGTCAGGAAGTAGGTGCCCAGCCGTTCGATGCCGAGAGGGTTCAGCGGGTGGATGATCAGCGGAACCCGCAGGCGCTCGGCGGTCTTCCAGAAGGGGTCCAGCGACGGGTTGTCGAGGTTGGCGCCGTCGATGTTGGAGCCGATCATGGCGCCCATGAGCCCGCACTCCTTGACCGCGTATTCAAGCTCCTCGGCGGCGTGCGCCCCGTCCTGCAGCGGCACGGTGGCGGTACCCCGGAACAGTCCGTCCGGGTCGCCGCCGGCCAGCGCCTCGCGCATGGCGTCGTTCAGCATGCGGCTCCATCCCACCGCCTGCTCCACCGGCAGCATGTAGCCCACGATGTCCATCCATGCCGACAGGATCTGCCGGTCCACGCAAGTCTCCCGCACCGTGTCCTTGCGCTTCGGCAGGTCGGTGGCGGGCGCCAGGATGGGCCGGGCCAAGGCCCTTCCCCCGAGCCGCAGGCGCGGCCCCGCGGGCGTCTCCTCCCCCACCTCCACCCCGAACGCCGGGCCGTCCTTGCGCAGCCGTTCGAGCACGGCCGG
>JAPOQB010000834.1 GCA_026710965.1 Deltaproteobacteria bacterium
CCAGGCCGAGGCGTAGGCGATGTGGGCGAAGCTGGCGGCGTGGCTTTCGGGAAAGCCGTAGTCGCCGAAGCCCCGGATCTGCTCGAACACCTGGGTGGCGAACTCCTTGTCGATGCCCTTGGCCTGCATGCGCGAGATGAACCGGTCCCGGTGCCGCTCGATCCTTCCCGATCGCCTCCAGGCGGCCATGTCGCGCCGGAGCTGGTCCGCCTCCCCGGGGGTGTAGTCCGCCGCCACCACGGCCAGCCGCATGACCTGCTCCTGAAACAGCGGCACGCCCAGGGTCTTCTTGAGGATGGGCTCCAGGGAAGGGTGGGGGTAGGTGACCGTCTCCTCGCCGTTCCGGCGCCGCAGGTAGGGATGCACCATGCCGCCCACGATGGGCCCCGGCCGGACGATGCTGACCTCGATGACGAGATCATAGTATTCCCGGGGCTTGAGCCGGGGCAGCATGGACATCTGCGCGCGGCTCTCGATCTGGAAGACCCCCACGGTATCGGCCTTGCGGATCATGGCGTAGGTTTCGGGGTCGTCCTTGGGGATGGCGGCCAGGGAGAAGCTCCGGCCCCAGTGGTTCTCGATGAGGCGGAAAGACCGGTCCACCACGGTCAGCATGCCGAGCCCCAGCAGGTCCACCTTGAAGAGCTTGAGGCTTTCCAGGTCCTCCTTGTCCCACTGGATGACCGTGCGGTCGCGCATGGTGCCGTTCTCGATGGGGACCAGGTCCCGCACCGGCTTGTGGCCGAGCAGGAATCCGCCGGGGTGAATGGACAGGTGGCGGGGAAAGTCCTGGATCTCCGCCACCAGCCGCAGCAGGTCCCGGTGCAGGCGGGGATCGAGGCCGGCGCTCTCGAGCACTTGCGGGTCCACTCGCTCGTAGTGGCCCAGCAGCCGGGTGACGCGGTGGACCGCGGTCTCCGCCAGCCCCAGCACCTTGCCCACGTCCCTCACCGCGGAACGCCCGCGGTAGCGGATGAAGTTGGCCACCATGGCGGCGTGGGTGCGGCCGTGCTTGCGGTAGAGGTACTGGATGACCTCCTCGCGGCGGTTGTGTTCGATATCGAGGTCGATGTCGGGCGGCTCGGCCCGCTCCCGGGAGATGAAACGCTCGAACAAAAGGTCCATGCGCACCGGGTCGATGGCGGTGATGCCCAGGCAGTAGCACACCGCGGAATTGGCCGCGGAGCCGCGCCCCTGACAGAGGATCCCGTTCTTCCGGCAGAACTGGACGAGGTCCCACATGGTGAGGAAATAGCCCTCGTAGGCGAGTTCCCCGATGACCTGGAGCTCGCGTTCGAGCTGTGCCCGGATGTCTTCGGGGACAGTGCCGCCGTAGCGCTCCCGGGCGCCCTGGAAGGTGAGCTCTCCGAGCCATTCCCCGGAGGTCCTCCCGCCCGGAAGCTCCTCGGAGGGGTAGCGGTAGTGGATCTCGTCCAGGGAGAAACTACAGCGGGCGGCCACTTCCAGGGTGCGGGCGACCGAGTCCGGGTCGTCCCCGAAGAGGGCCGCGAATGCGGACGGGGCCTTCAGGTCGTGCTCCGCGTTGGGCTTGATCAGGCGCCCGGCGTCGGCCAGCCGGACCCCGTGGCGGATGCAGGTGAGGACGTCCTGGAGTTGGCGGCGCGAGGCGTCGTGATAGAGCACCTCGGTGGCCGCCACCGTGGCGATGCCGTAGCGCCGCGCCCGCTCCCGCAGGCGCCGTTCCTGCCGCGCCTCGTCCGCCCGGCGGTGGCGGGTCACCAGCGCATAGAGCCGGTCGCCGAAGGCGTCCCGGAGGTCGCGGGCGACGAACGCCGGGTCCGGCTCCCGCACCAGCAGGCTGTCCTCCCCGCCCCACAGCGCCATGAGCCCGCCGGCGTGGGCGCAGACCTCGCGCCATTCCACCACGCTTTTCCCCTTGGGAGAGCGGAGGCGTCCGGCGGAGATCAGCCGGCAGAGATGGGCGTAGCCGGTCCCGTCGGCGGCGAGCAGGACGATGGATGAGCTGTCGGCGACGGTCATCCGGGCGCCGATGATGAGCTGCAGGCCCAGCTCCCGGGCCTTAACATGGGCCCGCACGACGCCGTAGATACCGTCCCGGTCGGTCAGGCAAAGCGACCCGATACCGAGCTCCGCCGCCCGCTCCAGCAGCTCCTCGGGATGGCTCCCTCCCTCCAGGAAAGAGTAGTGGCTCTTGCAATAGAGGGGCGCGTAGGCCGCCGGCGCCCGGGAGGGGGGGCCGCCGGACGGCGCGCCGGAGGAGGGGGAGCGGGGCGAGCGCCCCTTGCCGGTGCCCATGGTTGCCTATTCCACCTTCCCGTGCAGGAACCAGCCCCGCCGCTTGCGGTCATAGTAGATCCACAGCCAGGGGCCCTCGCCGGTGCGGATGAAGCGGTACTCGCGGTGCACTTCGGCGCCGGAGCCCCACCATCCTCCGGAGACGATGTAAGGGCCGGCGCTCTCCCGGACGAGAGAGGTGCCGCCGGCCCGGGAGTCGGCAAACCGCGGTTCCGGGACCCTGGGCTCGGCACCACCCGGCATCTCCGTGTACAAGAGCCGGACAGGCTTGGGGAAGAAACGCCGCACCAGCGGGCGCAGCCGGACCCGGCGCGGCCTTGGCGGCGGAACGGCTTCCATGGGCTCCCAGGTGAAGCGCGCTTCGGGCAGATGTCCGGACCGCGGGCGCGCCCGCAGCAGCGCGCCGTCGCCGAACCGGGCCCGCAGCCGCGCCAGGGCGCGGTTGGCGGCGTCATGGTCCCGGGAGGCGCCACGAAAAAGCTCCCCCTGGCGGACGTCGGGCGAAGCCCCCCGGACTTCCAGGACGATCTCCGTCACCCCGGCCGGCAGCGCCGTGGCCTCCATGCGGAGCCGCAGCAGCTCCAGGATTTGCGCCCGGTCCAGGGTGGGCCGGGCCGGCCGCAGGGCCTCGTTCCTCTGCGACTTGTCGTCCAGGCGGAGGTCAAGGAGGAGCGAGGTCATCACCTCGTGCCGCTGCTCCAGCGAATCGAGCAAGGGCTCCAGCAGTTCTTCCATCAGCACCGCCAGCCGCTGGCGGTCGGCTTCCGGATAGTCCAGGAGCACCGCCGCGGTGGTGGGCTCGGACGGCATCTCCGGGTGGAGCGGGCTCCAGAGGTCGCCGGCGGCCAGCCGGTGGAGCCGGTGGGCTTCCCGGCCGAGACGCGAGCGCACCTGGGACGCGGGCAGGTCCAGGAAACCCCCCAGGCTGTGGATGCCGAGGCGCGCCAGGAGGTCGCGGACCACGGGCGTGAAATCGAGCCGTTCCAGCGGGACGCCGCGGACATGGTCGTGCTCTTCCCCGGGGGTGTGGAAGACCAGGATCCGGTCACCGGACTTGGCCGCGGCATAGCTGCCGAAACGGGAGAATCCCACGGCCACGGTGTTGTGGAGGCCGGCGCCGGCGATGTCGCCGTGGATGAGCCCGGCCCACTCCTCCAGGCGGGGATGGAGCAGGGACAGGCCCGAGGCTCCGAGCCAGAACACCCCGGGCTCGTCCCGGGAGGGCTCCACCTCCGCGGCAAAGCGCCGCAGCCGTGGAACCAGGGCGTCCACGGCCTTTCCGATGGCCGTGCGGGAAATGATCCCCGCCCGGAGATGGCGCGAGAGCGCCAGCCCGGCGCCGTGGCGCATGCCCGGGAGGATGCGCAGGGCCCGCGCCCGATGGTTCACCCAGAGGATGGTCCCCTGGGCCTTGTCCTGGTCCACCACCGCGGCGGGAAGGTCCTTCCAGTCCGGATGGTCCCGGAGCAGCAGTTGCAGGGGAAAGGCCGCAACGTCAACACAGGCCATCCGTTCCACGGCACGCCTCCGTATGGCTCCATCCCGGAGCCCCCCGCTTGTCCTTGACCATGCGGATTTCCCAGTCGAAGAGGCTGAAGGCGGTCCTCGAAATCCTTCCTTCGCCATGAAGCGCCACCAGCGGCCCCAGCGAGGGCGCCCCCCTCCTTTTGCGGGTGAGGCAGAGGAGGGCGGTGTGGTGCTTTCGGGCCAGCGCCGCCAGACGGCTCTGGACCGCCAGGTGCATCTGCGCCTGGGACTTCAGGTCCAGCACCACCAGCCCGAACGCGCCGGAGCGCAGCAACTGGTCGGCGGCCCGGGACGCGGCGGGGGCGTCGGGGACCCGGATCACCGGCAAGGCGTCGAGATCGATGCCCCACTCGGCGAAATCCGGCGGGAAGAAGATCGAGTTGCCGAAGCCGATCCACGCCGCGGGCTCGCCCCGCTGCTGGGCCTGGAGGATCAGGGCGGCGGCGGCCGTGAGCGAGGGGGCCGCGCCGGAGTCCGACACCTCGGTGAGGCGCCCGGCCAGGGAGGACAGGCTCCAGGCCCTGGAGGTGTCGCGGACCGGACGGCGTTGCGGCACCGCGGGAGCGGCCACCGAAGCCGCCATCCCCTCGCGGGTCTGTTCGGCGAAAACGTCCATGAAGGCTCCTTCACCCTTCGAGATACCGTCTCACCTCCACCACCTTGCCCAGGAGCGTGCACTCATCGGCCCTTGGAATGATCGGCGTGAAAGCCGGATTCTCCGGATGCAGCTCGATGCGGTTCCGGCGCAGGCGGAGCTTCTTGATGGTGGCCTCGTCACCCACCAGGGCGACGACGATGTCTCCCGAGGCGGCTTCCGCCTGCTGCCGCACCACGACGATGTCGCCCGGAAGGATGCCCGCTCCGGTCATGCTCTCCCCCTGGACCCGGAGCCCGAACAGCTCCTCCGAGCCCCGTGACTGGACCGGGAGGTAACCCTCGCATTCCTCGATGGCCGCTCGCAGCCCGCCCGCCTGCACCCGTCCCAGCAGCGGAACGAACAGCGTTCCGGGCTCCTGGGGCAGACGGTAACCCCTGGATTTCCCTTGCGCCTTGACCAGCCGCCCCTCGGCCACCAGGCGTTCGAGATGCTGCCGGGCTGTCTGCACCGCCCTGAACCGGAACGCCTCCTGCACCTCCCGCACCGTGGGAGGAAGCTCCTCCAGAATCCGCCTGCGCACGAACCGATAAACCTTTTCCCGGGTCTCTCCCGGTGGGGTGAAGGGTGTCATGAGGATGCGCATACCAGACTTTTGTCTGGTATGCAA
>JAPOQB010000424.1 GCA_026710965.1 Deltaproteobacteria bacterium
CCGCGCCCGGGACGCGCCGGCACGAAGCCACTGAAGGGCCCAGCGAGAATCTGAGCGCGGCAGGCGCTGTCCGGGGCCCCCCCCGCCGGGGCAAGAAGCTGGTGTCGAGGGGCCTCACCCGGGCGGAGATGGCCCGGGCCTCGAACTACTCCGACGGAGACACGGTGATCTTCAACCGGCAGTACAAGACGCTCGGGGTTGAGAAGGGAGACGAGCGCGAGGTCGCGCGGGTCGACTACCAGCGCAACACGGTCTGGCTGGACGGCGGTGGAGGGGATCCTGTGACATGGCGGCCGTACCAGATTGCGGCCGCCAAGGGCGGCGTCGAGGTCTACAGGAGCGAGGAGATGGAGCTTCGGGCCGGCGACCGGGTCCGTTGGACGCGCAACGATCCGGGCTCGGAACTCGTAAACGGGGAGACGGCAGAGGTGGAATCAATCGAAAAGGAGGGGGTCCGGTTCCGCCTGGAGAACGGAAAGGAAGCCGGACTGGACGAAGACGATCCGCAACTTCGCCACATGGACCGGGCTTGGGCGGCCACGGTGCACTCTTTTCAGGGCAGGACGGTAGACCGGATCGTGGCCGCAATGCCCGCCGGCAATCCGAATCTGACGAACCAGAGAGCCTTCTATGTCGCCATCAGCCGGGCCCGGGACCATGCCGAGCTGGTCACCGACGACGCCCGCATGCTCTCCGACCAGCTGGAGAGAGCGACCGGAGAACGGATCTCGGCACTCGATGGAGTCGCCAGGGAGGCCGCCCGCGAGCTGGAGTTGGGCCTCGAACCGCCCGAGGAGCGGGACGCCGGCCACGCGGACCGCATCGATCGCGAGCACGAAACCGAGCTTCAGCCGGACGCGGGACACGGGGGCGGGCATCAACCGTGGCATGAACTCGACTGGGACGACGATCTGAAATCGCCGGAACGGAGCGCCGGACGGGACGCGGACGGTCTCGAATCCTGGGAAACGGATCGCGAAGTCGAACCCGAGGAGGACCGCTCGCGTGGGCCGGAACGCGATCCGGTCCAGGAAACGACGCTCGATCCGGAAGAAAAGTCGATCGACATGGATCTCGAACCGTAGACACCTTCCCTCCTTTCGGCCGACCCCGAGGCCGTCACCGACGAGCGAAACCCATCGCAGAATCGATCTGGGAACCCCGGTAGCGCCGCCACCGAAACGGGCTGGGGGGTTCCACCCCCTCCCGCTCCCGGACGTCCGGCCCGCCACCGTTCACGCCCGTGCGCAGCCTGTCGTTCGTCGTCGTTCGTCTGTCCGGTTGGGTTCCCCAGGGAACCGCGACCCCGGCAGCGGATTCTGCAAAGCAGCAGTCCGTATGCTCCGTACTCCAGCGCACGAGGGCGCTCGCGCGGCGGGGTTCATGGCCTTGAGCATGCAAGCCTGCGGCCGCGCCTCGTCTGTGCAGACTTGTCGCGCCGGGACTGTCATGGAAAAGCCGCTCCCGGTCAACCAGCGGGCGCGACCGCCCGGGTCGGCCGTAGGAGACAAGCTCGAGGACTTATCGAGGTGAATGGCCTTGCGTCGTTTTTTGCGTCGCACCTTGGAGTCCGGCAAGTCCTTGAAATCACGGCATGTGTTTGGACCTGTAAACGACCGGTACACGGGAGCGTCGCAAATTGGTACCGCCTTTTCCATGGTGCGAGGGGGGCGAGGGGCTCGGACTGCGCGTCCAGGGGCAGACAGGGCACGACAGGCAGTCAACTGCGGCAGGTGTGAGAAGAATAACGGCTCCGCCGTAGAGACGGAGACGCATGGCGGAACATCGGCGAAGGGAGACAAAAGGCGCGTAGTATCAATGGGTTAGCCCGAGCGGCGCTTGAGCGGGAGAGAGAGGCTGGAGCATACAGGGCCGAAGCCGTGGATCGCGGGCGGTTCTCCGGGCATGTGCAGCCGTGTCGCCGCGAGCGCAGGTCTGGCAGCGAAGATTCTCTAGGGAATCGGTGCGATTCCCTAGAGAATCGGGGCGGTTCTCTGGAGAATCGCAGGGCCATACATCATTGTTTTATCGACAGTTTTTTCGTACTACGCCGTGTTTCGGAAGTACTACAATCGGATTACAGCCGTCTACAATCGCTTACAGCAAACCCGGACCGGACCATGGCCAGCGGCTGCGCCGGCGGCGACGCGGCCGCAAGGCATTCGGGGCTATATGGCCGCCGGGCATCATGGGAACACGGGGATTGGCGGCCGCGGGAGGCGCCAGGGCTGCACCGCCCACAACGTCAACGAACTCGCCGCCCACCGCGCCGCCGCGGCTCAAACCTGGCAGAACCGTGTCTTGTTTCCCTTGGCGAGGAACACGGCCACCGGCGAACTCGGCAGACATCGGGCGGCGCTTGAGCGTAGTGTTCCGCTGCGCACTGGCAGGAACAGTTCCGGAACGGCGTGCGGTTTCCCGGCGTCAAGGAAGCCGGGGGAACGAACAGCCGATGCCCGGCGGGGCGACACGCGTCTCGACACTCACTCGACTGTTGCTGTCGGCGGTGGTGTCAGATGTTCCGGACATTCCAGAAGTCGCCGGTGAACGGAGTGGTGCGGCCGTCCCGCGACGGCATGCCCGGCACGCTCTTGTCGCAGTCGAGGTGCAGGATGCCTTCGAGTATGACACGGGCGCCGCCGAAACGTAGCGACGCCTGGTTGGCGGAAGCGACGGCGGTCACGGGCACGTCGGCGTTCAGGCGCCCTCCCGCTATGGACGTGGACCTGACCGACAGGAAGGGAACGCGGGCGCTGGAGGAGATGGAGTGGAGCGCTGGATGGAATGCAGGCGGGCGATGACCCGGCGCAAGCTCGCCGGGAGGGGTTGGCGTGAAGCCGTTGCAGTGATACGGAGAGAGACGCGAGAGGTCGCCGTCGCCGCGTCGAAGGCACCGTCGTTCAAGGCGGGGCAGGCGTTACGGGCCAGGTTGCGCAAGGGAGGGCCCGGGTGATGATCCGGGGCTTTATCCCCGCGGACGCGGGTGAGGTGGCAAGGGAGGGCCGAAGGCGGAGGACACCGGCATGGACCGGGAGAGCATTTCCGAAGTCGTGCGCGAATGCCTCGACGAAGCGTTCGCCAACCTGCGCGGCAAGCGCGCCGGCGCGGAGGAGTGGACCAGAGAGATCAAGAGGCAGCTGTGCCTTGCCGGACCGGCGCAAGAGCCGGCATTGCACGTTTGCGCCTCGGGGGTCGAAGACGCCGACGGCGGGGAGTGGCTGTATGACGTCTGCTGGCTTAGTTATGGCGAAGACCCCGACTGCCTGAACGAGGTGGTTCTGATACTGGAGTGCGAATGGGGCGGCGCGGGCGCCGATTCGGGACGGATCCGGGACGACTTCCACAAGCTTGTGGCGGGACGGGCGCGGGTCCGCTGCATGATCTGGAAGGACGGCAACGGGCGAGACGATCCGGCGGTGGTGGGATGGCTGGCGGGAATGATGGGCGAGTGCGTGGAGACGGCCGCTGACGATCTCTACCTGCTGGCCCGCTATACCGCCTACGGTTTCCAGTACTGGCATCTGTGCGGGAACGGGACGGTCTACCCGATGTAGACCGGAGCGGCTGACGGAAGAAGGCACGACTCGGCCAGGCACGCGGCCGCGGCCGGTGGAGTGCTTGCCGTGTCCTTGTCCCATGCCGGTCGGGTGGGTACGATCGGACCATGGCCGCGACCATCGCCTTCGACACTCATCGGTTCGTCAAGCGCCTGACCGAGAGCGGCTTCACCGAGAAGCAGGCCGAAGAGCATGTCGCCCTCCTGAACGCCAACCACCTCGCCACCAATGTGGACAGGCAGAGGTCCAGGGGCAGATTGCGGCGGTGAAGGCGGATCTTCTGAAATGGCTGTTCGGCGCGCTGATCGTCCGGGGCGACCTGATCGTCGCCCTCGTCAAACTGCGAAGGCCCGGTCATGACGGGATGATCCCATGGCACTGAGCGGACGAGTGCTGGCGGCAATCGCTCGGGGGACGCCCGAGGAGATGGCGGAGACTCGCCGCTGGTGTGAGCTCGGGGATCGCGTGCGCCTGCTCGGCGACTTGACGGAGGGCCGCGTGAGCGCGATACCCCCGAAGGGGAAGCGAACGGAAGACCCTGGGGTTCGGCGCCAACGGCGCGCGAAACAGGCGAAGTGAGGGGGAAGAACCCGGAGAAGGTCCGGTTTACATTGGGCGACAACAGGAGATCGACGCCATGAGACTGACTATCCTTCTGGTTGTGGCGGTTGTTCTGGGGATGAACGGCTGCGCGGGTTCACCCGCTGACGACGAGGGCGGCATCGCCTTCGAGAGGAACTCGGAGTTCGCCGGTCCGACGCTGCGGGTGTTCCTGACGCTGGAGGACGGCCGCGACGTATCCGTCAACACGGCTGACGATGCCGTGGATTCACGGTCCGCGGTCACGCCCATTCCCGGGCATCAGGCACGGGACTGGACGTTCATCAAGGAGGTGGAGGAAGGCACGTCGATAGCGTATGCCCTGGTCAGCTGGGATGGCGGCAACCCGGCCGACTACCTGATGGCGGGTTGGTGGGCGGAGTTTCCCGACCAGCATTTGCCGGAACTGTCGTTCGGGGACTCCATTCAGTACGCCATTGTGGACGGCCCGGAGATCGACCCGGCGACGCCTCCGGAATTGCCGCTGGAGGGACAGGCGACCTATACCGGCCAGGCTGGCGGGCTCTATGCCTATGTCCCCGGAACCGACTGGGGAGATGACGCGGGCGCCCATGTGATCGACGAATACGAAGGAGCCATCACGATCACGACGGACTTCGTCGACGCCACGCTCAGCGGCTGCATCGGCTGCACGGGCGATCTTGTGACCCGGCGCGCGCATTTCGGCATCTTCCTTGGAGACGAAGTGCGGGACGTTCGGGCCATTGCCGCCCACTACGAACTGCACCTGGGCGTGACGCCCATCAACCCGGACGGCACGTTCGAACACGTTGACGTCACGGTGAAGCACCCCGAACGGACCGTGATGCATTCGGAGGGGCACTGGGGCGGTACGCTTTCAAATATTCCCGACCAGGATGGCAACCCTCGTCTCGTCGCGGGGTTCAGCGGAGCCGAGTTCGAAGAAAGCGACGGCAGTGCCGGCGAGTTCTTCGGAACGTTCGTCGCCTTGAGCGAGCCCTTCCGGGGATCGGGAAAGTGAGTCGGTCCTGTATTCGAGGAGTAGTATTCCCTCTATGGCGCGGGAGTCCGGATGGAGGCGGCGCGCCGACCGGCATGGGGAAGGCCGTCCTCACTTCACCGGTCAGACTTGCCTCTGGGGCTTCCCGGAAGGGATCCAGGTTTGCGATTCCGCGCCGTAGAACGACATGGATGCGCCGGGCAATGAGTCCCGGCATCGGTGTTGAAATAGTGTTGAATCGAGGCATTCGCGCTGAATCTCCAAGCCTGTCACCCACCTGTTCGCGGTCAATATATCTTCCGATAAGTCAAGAGGTTATGGACTTACGGCGGGCTCGGCGACGATGGTGGGAAAGCATCTATCGAGGAAATCGACGCTCAGACACAGCGCCTCGACCGGGCGGCGGACCGCCTCATGCCCGACCTCCGCGACCTCCAGCGTGAACAGGACGGCTCAGAGATCAAATCCCGCGAGCTCGAACTCATCACCGACCGGGCGCAGAACCTCAACGCTCGCCGCGACGCCTTCGAGAAGATGCGCGACGTGGCCGCCCAGGACTACCAGCTCCAGACCGGCAACGTCTGGCGGCCCCGCTCAGGCTCCCACACCAGCCAGTCCGGCAAGCTCACCTCCGCCGCCATCGACGCCCGCGACTTCATGCGCGCCCGCCAGGATCGCAAGACCCAGGTCCACCTGCCTGAGGGAACCCTGGTGGCAGTCACCGGGGGCAAGGACGTGAGCGAGCCCGCCGCGGTCTTCCAGCGCCTCGACAAGGTCCGTGAGAAGTACACCGACATGGTGCTGGTCCACGGCGGCGGCCCCGGCGTCGAGCGCATCGCCGCAAGCTGGGCCGATCAGCGCGGCGTCCACCAGGTCGTCTGCAAGCCCGACTGGGACCGCCACGGACGAGCTGCTCCCTTCCGCCGCAACGACGACCTCCTCAACCTCCTGCCCAAGGGCGTCATCGCGTTCCCCGGCAGCGGCATCACCGACAACCTCGTCGACAAGGCAAGGCAGCTCGGCATCCCGGTCCAGAAGGTGGCGGCATAGGCCGTACACTGCAGGGGTCGCGTCGCCTCGGCGGCGCGGCCCCCCTTTTTTTGGAGAACGATATATAATCGCAACCAAAGACCTGTTCCCGTTCAGGGATGTTGCCTGCCGCCAGCCGAGATACCCGACACGGAGGCAATCACCGATCACTACCTGGACGTGACGGCATGCATGCTCGAAAGGAAGGACGGAGGGCAACTCATGGAACACGTTGTGGAACTGAATCTTGGTCCTGACGATACAAATCGACTGCTTCATCTACTGGAGGACTGGGGTTGTACAAAACAGGACTTCGTGACCGCGGCCGTGGTGTCGCAGTTGGATTTGTGGGATTTCGAGAGGTTCATGTCGCGGCATCAGGTCTTTGGCAAGGGGACGCCTGTCGGGCGCAAGCTGGACCCCGAAGAAGCCGAAAGGATCAAAGAAAAGATTCGGTCGGCCATCCATCAGTCTTCGCTGCCCGGCTAGTTCTCAACGCCTTCCTGAGCTGAAACGTCCCGCCACACACACGGCTCGCCCCATCCGCGTCGCCGGCGCGCTTCGCCCCACCGGCTCCCGCACCCCGCCGCCCCCGGCGGTCGCACCATCGCTGACGCCGCTACCCGCGCTTCCGGCAACGTGCTTCGCACGTGTGCCGTCAGCGCCAGGCAACCTTCGCGCCGCCGCGCGCTGACGCTCCCGGCGCGCTTCGCACGTCTCAACTCCGCATCGTACACTTGCCACGCTTCAATGCCGTCCACCTCTGGCGCTCGCCCGCGGCACGGACCCCCCGCCACGGCCCATGTCGCCGAGGACCCGCTTCGCGCCTCCCCTGCGCCACTCGGCGACATGGGCCTTCCCCCCTCCATCGGACCACTCCGCTCCCTCACCGGTCTTCGCACCACCATCGTTGCCGGTGACGCCCGCCTTGTTCACCATGCCGATGACCGCCACGTGACACGGCTCGCCGCCTTCTGCGACATCGCCGCACTCGCGCCGTTCGCCTCCCTGCCCTCGTCGTCGGCACGGCCGCTCCGCGTTCGCGTCGCCGGGTGCGCGCTTCGCCCGGCACCCGCTTCCGCATCACCCCCTGCACTCGTGTCCACACCACTGCGGACGCCACTGCCGTCGTCTCCGGCAGCGTGCTTCGCACGCCTGCCGTCAGCTCCTCCGCACTGACCGCCACTCAGTCGCCGTGGCGGCTCCCGTCCGCCGGGTCCTCCGGCGTCCATTCCCCTTCGCTCATACCGCTGGTTCTGCCGTTCCTGACCGCATACGCGGGCTCTGGTTCTCACACCCCACGCATCCCCGATGCTGGTGGCGCCATTCGCACCCTTGGCCCCCGGCTCTCTGCGCAACCCCCGCCTTCCGCCGCCAGACTCTTGTTGGACCGAGCGTGTGTCGCACCGATACACGCCGACCGTCCTGCCCCTGGCCATGCGGGGCTACGCTTGTCCTACACCGGTACACGGGCGGTACACGCTTCTCGCTGCCGAAAACACCGACCGATACACGACCGGCATACGCCCAATGGTTCGCCTCGGCCCCCGCGGCAGCGTTTGCCCCAGGCCCATGCACGCCCCCGAATACAGGAGCCTTCGCCGACATCCCAGAGCGCGAACCGTATTCGGCCTGTCCGTAGAACTCTCAGCGATCACATCCGGGCTCCACACAACCCGAAATCGCCACGCCAAAGCCGATCTGGTAGTAACGACCGTAAGGGGGCGATGTGCTTCGTGCCCACAGATCAGACGCTCCCGGGCTCAATTCTGGAGACGAAAAGGAGTAGGAGCGTGACGAAATCCCACCGAACCGAACCCGAATCCGGCGATGCACCCACTGCAAACCAGGGCGTTGCGCGCAGGACCAGAGGCATCCGCTTCTCCGATTCCGAATGGGAAGGGGTCAAGGCCGCTGCCGAACTGCATGATGTCCCGGCCGCCGAGTTCGTCCGCAACAAGATTCTCGACGCCGCCCGAGGCCCCGCCGGCGCCACCCCGGCCTCGCTCGCGCCGCTGATCGAGCGGACGTTCCGCTATGCGTATATCCTCGCAACGCACAGACACGACGAACTGATCCGCGAAGGACGCGCCGAAGAGATGGAAAAACTGGCCAAGGAGGCCCAGGCACTCCAGGACCAGTTGCAGGGAGGTGTCTCCAGTTGAAGGGGTTCACGTTGCACGGATTGACCATTCGGCCCGCGGGCGAGAACGACCGGGACGCGTTGGTCACCCTCGCCATCTGCACGGCACGGACCAACTACATCCCGTTTCTGGGCCGCGACGCGATCGAGAGGTGGATCGCTGGCGGGGGAGTCACGGACCACCTGGACACGCACTCGGGAACGTGCCGCGTCGCGGAGCGAGACGGCGACATCGTCGGCTTCTGCGTCACCAAGGGGCCGCTGATCGAATTGCTGATGGTGGCGCCAGCGCACCAGAGACGCGGCATCGGCCGCGTGCTTCTGGCAGACGCCGAGGCACGCTTGTTTGCGGAACACGCCGTTATCCGGTTGGAGAGCTTCGCCGACAACTCGGCCGCCAACGCGTTCTACATGAGCCAGGGATGGCAGCCGGATGGGATGGCCGCGGGTCAGGACACCGGCTTCAGGACGATCGGTTTCGTGAAACGGAGGGCGGCACCCGGTGCCATGATACCTCCGGAGGGAATGTAGACTTCGAGTTCGGGGATGCCGCCAATAGCTTCGTGGAGAGGCGGAACCTGACCATCCGCACGTCGGTGAAACGGTTCGCGCTGGACCAAGCCGCATTCCAAGAAGCTCGAGAACCACATCGCCGCGGCCAACCTCCACGTCCTCCACCATGACTGGTGCCGGCCCCCACGAGACGGTCCGCTGCACCCCGGCCATCGAGGTCGGGCTCGCCAAGACGCTGCACGATGTGGAGTGGATCGCCCAGATGGCCGATTCCGAATATGCGAACTGAAGCTTGATGGCGCCGCCAGAAAAGGAAGGAACAGGAAAGGAGACGTGCGTGGAAGAACAGAAAGAAGCAAAACTGAGGCGTGGCCAAGCAATCGCGATGCAGTCTGTAGCTTTCTTACTTATCGGCATTGCGAGCGACATTGACAGGGCCGCCGTGAAGAGTCTTTTGAGGGACGCGAAAACGATATCGGGTGCTGATCCTTGGCGTCATACCATGTTAGGCAGTGCTTGGGTGCTTCACTTCGTAGCCGCCTTTGGTATCGAGTTATCATTGAAGGCGTTGAGAGCAAGAGAAGGATTTTCTCCTCGCCATTGCCACAATCTACTGACGCTGTTCAACGATTTGTTGCCTGCAACGCGATCAAAGCTCGAAACCCAATTCCGCCACGACACACAGCATACGAGACCGGGAGTCGCACTCTCGGATTTCCTCCGTGAACACCGTAACGATTTTCTTGAATGGAGATACCTCGACAAGCCCAAGTCCTTAACCTCCGGGGATGCCGGTCTTTTGCAACTGGCAATGTGCGCCATGCTTGAGACCTATGAATCTCTCTCCTGAGATTGAGATTGACGATGCTGCTCAGCCTAGGCATCCCGCCATTGCGGAAGGGATGGCAGGATACATGGAGCATGTAAATTGGGTGCTTGACATGGTTCACCTCCCGACCCCCGGCCGCATATTCTGATTCTGAATGCCCCTTCTCCACCCGCCGGCGCCCCGCAACGCCGGGAGTCCAAGGCCGGGCCGTAGGGGGCGAGGCCGGCTGTGCGGGAGCGAGTCCCCGCGCGCCTGCCGAACGTCCCGACGGGAGGAACCCATGTGCATCTACGCAAGAGACCACGCCTGCGGTTTTCGCTACAGCCGAGCCGCCTGGGGCGCGTTCAGCAACTTCCAGCCCTTGGCCGTGCCCATCGCCGCCGGACCCTGGAAATTCTGTACGTCCGAGGCGCTGTATCAGGCCGGCAAGTTCGCCGCGCACCCCGAGATTCAGCAGCGCATCGCTGAAGCGCCGACGCCGAGGCAGGCCGCCGCCATCGGCCGCACCCCGGGTCTCGGTATCGACCCCGGCTGGACGGCGCAGCGCGTCGACGTCATGCGCTGGGTGCTGCGCCTGAAGCGCGAGGCCAACGCGGCCGAGATCGACGCGGTGCTCGCAGCAACCGCAGACCGCCCCATCGTCGAGGTCTCCACGCGCGACCCCTGGTGGGGCGCCCGTCCCGTCGCCGACCGCTACGAGGGCCGGAACGTCCTCGGACGCCTCTGGATGGAGCTTCGCGAACAGCTTCGCGGCGGCGACCCCGCGGCCCGCTCCGGCGCCTGGCTCGATTGTATTCGCGTCGGCCAACTGGCCTGCCGCCCCGACACCATCCGAGAGAACGCCTGATCTCCTTGTCGACGGAGTGCCCGTCAACCTGGGGACCCGTCCGATTCTCCGGAACCATCTCGACCTTTCCCGCAATTCAACCCTTCGTGCCCGACGCCGATCAGCCGTCCATTCGCGACAGCCTCTCCGCGCCGCCCGGAGGCAGGGCAGCCCCGGTTCGGGCGGAGGACGGTCAGGGGCGAGAGTCTCCCGGTTCCGCGCAGACACCCGATCCCGGACGCCTTCAACCCCAACAGACCGTTCACGCTCGGCCGGGCGCCGCGATGGACACCCACTGCGACATTCGCGCAATTTCCGAGGCCTGCATCGAGCGGGCTCTGAAGCACTCTCCAGGCTTTCGCCACGAGATACGGCAACGACGACACTGCCTTCCGCCCGTGTCAGGAGGACCACTGACCCATGCCCCGCATCATCGAAACCACGGTGTACGAGATCGAGGAACTGTCGGCCGAAGCAAAGGACAAGGCGCGCGCCTGGTACCGCGACACCGGCCTGCATGACGATTGGCACGACTGCGTCTACGAGGATTTCGAAACCATTTGCGGAATCCTGGGCGTAACGCTCCGGACCAGCCCGGTGCGCCTTTACGCCGGCGGCGTGCGGCAGAAGCCCCACGTCTTTTTCCGGGGTTTCCATAGCCAGGGCGACGGCGCTTCCTTCGAGGGTTCATGGAGCCACGCCAGAGGCTCGGTCCGGGCCATCCGCGCCCATGCTCCCCGGGACGGGAAACTGCATCGGATCGCCCACGTCCTGCAAGACGTTCAGCGGCGGAACTTCTACCAACTCCACGCCCGCATCCGCCAGAACGGAC
>JAPOQB010000335.1 GCA_026710965.1 Deltaproteobacteria bacterium
CGCATCCTCTCCTCGGCGGTGTCGAAGTCGTCGCCGTCGACGAAGAAGGCCTGGTGGGTGACGCCGTCCTCGGCCAGGGCGTCGCGCTCGATGGGGTTGGGACGCTGGAACAGGACCACGATGCTGCCGCCGGACCGGAGGTCGGCCCGGCCCAGGCCCTTCAGGTCGTCGCGGGCGACGTTGGCGACGTCCATGCCCAGGACGTCGCGGTAGAACTCGATGGCTCGATCGAGGTCATTGACGGGAATACCGCTGTGATAGAGTCCCTTGGTCTTGATCATGTCCGGCCTTCCCGGCCCGCTGGGGGCCTGTCTATTTTTCTCGAAACACAACTAAAACGTGCTATTACAAAGTATCCCACATCACCAAGCCAAGCCCGAGGACAACACCCATGAACGACCTGTGCCGACTGTCCGCCAACGAAGCCGTGGAACGCATCAACCAGGGCAAGCTGACCTCCGAGGAGTTGACCCAGGCGTGCCTGGAGCGGATCGAGGAGCGCGAGCCGGAGGTGGAAGCCTGGATGCACCTGGATGCCGGCTACTCGCTGGCCCAGGCCCGGGAGCGCGACCGCGCCGCCATCCGCGGCCCCGTGCACGGCCTTCCGTTCGCGGTCAAGGATATCATGGACACGGCCGACATGCCCACGGGATACGGCTCGCCCATCTACCAAGGCTACCGTCCCCGGGCCGACGCCGCCTGCGTGGCCATGACCCGGGCCGCCGGCGGCGTTCTCCTGGGCAAGACCGTCACCACGGAGTTCGCCAGCCGCCATCCCGGCAAGACCAAAAACCCCCACGACCCGACTCACACCCCGGGCGGCTCCTCCAGCGGCTCGGCCGCGGCCGTCGCCGATTTCATGGCGTTCATGGCGTTCGGCACCCAGACCCTCGGTTCGGTGATTCGCCCGGCATCCTTCTGCGGCTGCGTCGGGTACAAGCCAAGCTACGGCGAGGTCAGCACGGAGGGAGTCAAGGAGAACACCGGCTCCTTCGACACGGTGGGGCTGTTCGGGCGCGCCGTGGAGGACCTGCCGCTGTTCCGGGCGGCGGTCACCGGCGAGCCGGTGCGGGCCCTGGAAGCGGTTTCGGTCAAGGGCCTCCGGGTGGGCCTGTGCCGCACGCCGCTATGGGACCGGGCCCAGGACTACACCCAGGCCCTGGTGGAAGGCGCCGCCGCGCAACTCGCCAAAGCCGGGGCCGCGGTAACGGATCTCGACCTCGGCGGCCCTTTCACCGACTTCGAGCCCATGGGCCGCCGCGTCAGCGACTACGAGATCGCGCGCGCGCTGTCGTGGGAAAGAACGCACCACTTCGATCTGTTGAGCGAGTTCCAGCAAGGCAAGATGAAGGACTGGCCCGTGGTCTCCTACGACGAATACCGGGAGGCCGAGGGGGTCATGTCAGCCTGCCGGGCGTATCTGGACGAGGCCTCGAAGGCGTTCGACGTGCTGTTGACCCCCAGCGCCACGGGCGAGGCGCCCGAGGGGCTGGACAACACCGGCGATACATCCTTCAACATACTCGCCACCTGGACCTATGTGCCGTGCGTCACGCTTCCGGTATTCAAGGGACCCTCGGGCCTGCCCGTGGGACTGCAACTGGTGGGGCACCGTTGCCGGGACCACCGGCTGTTCGAGATCAGCCGCGCCGTGCTGGCAGCGTTGTCAAGCTAAGGACGTGTCCGGACCTTCGGGGGAGGGAATGACATGGAACGCTTGAACTCACTCATCGACTCGGTTAACGCCTTTGCCTGGGGTCCGCCCATGCTCGGCATGCTGGGGGTGACCGGCGTGCTGCTGACCCTCGGGCTGGTCTTCATGCCGTGGCGCAAGGTGGGCTACGGCTTCCGGCTGTTGTTCGACAAGAGCGGCAGCGTCGGCGAAGGCGAG
>JAPOQB010000630.1 GCA_026710965.1 Deltaproteobacteria bacterium
GCCGACTATCTGGAGGACGACCACATCGTGTTCGGCCTCTCCGTCAACGGCGATGCCCGCGCCTATCCGAAGAGCATCCTCGCCTGGCACGAGATGTTCGTCGACACGGTCGGCAGCGTGCCGGTCGCCGGGGTGTACTGCACGCTCTGCGGTACCGTGATCCTCTATTACACCGAGCACGAAGGCATAAATCACCGGCTCGGCACGAGCGGCTTCCTCTACCGTTCGAACAAGCTCATGTACGATCAGGCCACCCAGTCGCTGTGGAGCACGATGCGGGGCGCGCCGGTCGTCGGGCCGCTTGCCGGGAAGGGCATCGCGCTGAAGAGCGGGGCCGTGGTGACGACCACCTGGGGCGAGTGGCGCCGGCGGCACCCCGGAACCCGGGTGCTCTCGCTCGATACCGGCTACGGGCGCGACTACTCCGAAGGGGCTGCCTACCGCGACTATTTCGCGACCGACGAGCTGATGTTCTCGGTCCCGGTCCTCGACACCACGCTGACGCACCTTCGGTGCTAAGTCATTGATACAGCGTTTGT
This sequence comes from Deltaproteobacteria bacterium, assembly GCA_026710965.1. Classification (GTDB taxonomy): domain Bacteria; phylum Desulfobacterota; class Binatia; order UBA9968; family JAJDTQ01; genus JAJDTQ01. The sequence goes on from JAPOQB010000630.1 coordinate 540, forward strand.
TTTTCCTCGTGCAACGGCAGGTTCGGGGTGCAACTGCAACTGCATTCCCCCCCGCCTGCAACAAGATGCAGGAGGAAATCCATGCCCATCGTGCGCCTCAAGGAGAGCCGGATCGAGGCCCTTGAACCCCGAAGGTCTCCCTACGACATTCGCGACAGGGAGCTGAAGGGCTTCGGCGTCCGCGTCCTGCCCTCGGGCAGGAAACGCTTCTTCGTCCACAGCCAGCACGAGGGCCGGCGCCTCTGGAAGACCGTGGGCGACGCCAGCGCCATGAGCCTCGACGAAGCCCGCCGGCGCGCGACGGAACTGCTTGCCGCGATCCGGCGTGATGACGGGGCGCCCGCCCTGCCGGAAGACAGGCTGTTCGAGGCGGTGGCGGAGGAGGTCTTCTCCCGCTACGGGCGGCACTGGAAGCCCGGAACCAAGAAGGTCAACCGGAACTATCTGCGCAACACGATCCTTCCCCGGTTCGCGGGTATGAACATCGCCGACATCGGGAAGGAGGACGTGCGGCGCTGGTTCGCGTCCCTTCGCGCGACGCCGGTGGCGGCCGACCGGTCCTTGCCGATCCTCTCCGTCATCATGCGCCAGGCGGAGATTTACGGTTATCGCCCGGAAGGCAGCAATCCCTGCACCGGCTTCCGCCGCTACCGGCGCAAGGGCCGGGAACGCTTCCTGTCCGAACAGGAGCTTCGCCGGCTCGGTCTTGTGCTGGACAGCCGAGAGGCGCGGCATCCGCGCGAGGCGGCGTTCATCCGCCTGCTGCTGCTGACCGGCTGCCGCAAGAGCGAGATCGGGACGCTCCAGTGGTCGGACTACCGTGAGGGGCGCCTGTTCCTGCGCGACGGCAAGACCGGGCCCCGGACCGTCTGGCTGTCCTCGCCTGCGCGCGACATCCTGGGCGGGTTTCCCCGGCGGGGCAAATGGGTCTTCCCCTCTCCGCAGACACATGGGCCGGTCTCCATGACGATCTTCGAGACCTTCTGGCGTCGGATCCGGGAGGAGGCGGGCCTTGCCCAGGTCCGGCTTCACGGTAAGCGGTGGGGACGGCCCACCTACCTTATATATAGGGAGTAGGTTTGGATTGGCCTTCTGTATGGGGAGGGCCATGTGTTGGACGATCTGGATCGCAGCGGTCCCATCGACTGGGATTGTCTGGAGGGCTTTGAA
>JAPOQB010000527.1 GCA_026710965.1 Deltaproteobacteria bacterium
GAGTTCCGGGAGGTGAGTCAGCAGGGTGTTGGAGGCCACCGGGCCGACACCGGGAACGCTCTGGAACAACTTGTCCTTGGCCCGCCACAGAGGACTGGACTCGATGAGCCGATGGAGGTCGTTGTTGAGATCGTCCAGACGGGGTATGTCCGAGTTTTTGTGTAAGGGGCGCCGTGGGCATGGTGTTTCCGGGTTCAACGAGCTGAGGCCGGGAAGCGATCCTCGAACAGGATTGCAAATTGCCCCATGGCAGCGATCCAGTCAATAGGGCGCCGCCAGCGGACCCCGGCATTGCGGATGGCCAGGAACAGCAGCTTTGCCGCCGCCTCGTCGCTGGGAAAACTTCCCCGGGTCTTGATGATCTTGCGCAAGGACCGGTTCAGGCTCTCCAGGGCATTGGTCGTATAGATCATCTTGCGGATGGCCGGTGGAAAAGCGAACATCGGCACCACATGCTCCCAGGCCCGCCGCCAAGCGGGGACCACCGCCGGGTAGCGCTGGCCCCAGTGGGCTTCGAACTCGTCAAGCCTGGCCGCCGCGGCTTCGGCCGTCTCGGCCCGGTAAACTGCCTTGAGGTCGGGCATGACCTTCTTGCGATCCTTCCAGGAGACGAAAGCCAAGGAGTTGCGGATCAGATGCACGATGCAGGTCTGCACCGTAGTGCGCGGGAACACCGTGCCGATGGCGTCAGGAAAGCCCGTGAGCCCGTCCACCACCGCGATCAGGATATCGTGCACGCCGCGGGTGCGGAGCTCGTTCATCACCTTGAGCCAGAACTTGGCCCCCTCGGTCTGCTCGATCCACAGCCCCAGCACCTCCTTGTCGCCTTCCGAGGTGATCGCCAGGGCGAGGTAGACCGCCTTGTTGCGCACCAAGCCCTCGTCGCGGATCTTGACCCGTAGCGCGTCGAAGAACACCACCGGATAGACCGGGGCCAGAGGCCGGTTCTGCCATTCCCGCACCTCCTCGAGCACCGCGTCGGTGACCCGGCTGATCAGGTCCGGCGATACCGCAACCCCGTATAGCTCCTCCAGGTGACCCCGGATCTCGCGCACCGTCATGCCGCGCGCGTACAGCGACACGATGCGGTCGTCGAAACCGTCAAGACGCCGCTCCCCCTTGGGCACGATCACCGGCTCGAACGTGCCTTTGCGGTCCCGAGGCACCGCCAGGTCCACCTCCCCATCTTCGGTCAGAACCCTCTTGTCAGAATGCCCGTTACGGCTGTTGCCCGTACCTCGCCCGGCCGGATCCCCCTTCTCGTAGCCCAGGTGGTCGCTCAGTTCCGCCCCCAGCGCTCGCTCCAACAGCGCTTTCTTCAACTCCTTGAACAACCCCTCCTCACCCAGCAGATCCTCCGGCTTCTCGTAATCCGTTAGCAACTCGTCCAAAAGCTCTGGTCTCAGTGTTGTCATCGCAGGTCCTCCTCTTCCTAATGTTTGGACCCACCGCTCTCTCTTACACAAGTTATCGGACACTCTCTCCAGACGCGCTTTCAGCCACGCGATGTGCTCCTCGATCCCTGGGCGCACGTGAGCGGTGGCCTTGAGCAGTCGGTTCCGCTCAGAGGTGATCATGGCGACGATCTGGCGCCGGCGGGCCATCAGCGCGCGCAGCGCCTGC
>JAPOQB010000529.1 GCA_026710965.1 Deltaproteobacteria bacterium
CGCCGTCAAGGAACAGATACGGGCGCTGAGAGAAGAGAAGACCCAGGTTCAAGAGTCCGGCAAGCGGGAGATCCTGCGGCAAAAAATCCGGCGTCTGAAGCGGCGCACACGCAAACTGTCACGGGACGCCAAGCTCCAACCGCCGGCCGCCGCGCCGGTCCCGGTAGAGGCCGCCCCGGCACCGACTGCGCCGGCCGTCGCGCCGGAAGCACCGGCTGCCGTAGCAGAAGCGCCGGCCGTCGCGCCGGAAGCACCGGCTGCCGTAGCAGAAGCGCCAGCCGCCGCGCCGGAAGCACCGGCTGCCGTAGCAGAAGCGCCAGCCGCCGCGCCGGAAGCACCGGCTGCCGTAGCAGAAGCACCAGCCGCCGCGCCGGAAGCATCGGCTGCCGCGGCAGAAGCACCAGCCGTCGCGGCGGAAGCATCGGCCGAGGCGGCAGAAGCGCCGGCTGCCGCGCCAGAGGCGCCCGTTGCCGAGGCAGAAACACCGGCTGCCAAGCCGGAAGAGTCATAGCCCTCACGTTTGAAATCCGACCTTCCGCCGCGCGGCTAATCGCCGCGGGCGCCTATCCGACGGTCATGCTGGCCGCGCTGGGCTTGCACGCGGGGCTGGTTTGGCTCGGCCTCTCCGCCCCGCTCGCGGCCTATGCGGCCGGGCTGATGGCGGCATTGCTGATTACCTGGCACGAGATCCGTCTGCCCTATCGGGACAGTTGGACGCCGCCCCGGTCCGAGGTGGCGAACGACTTGCTCTTTCTGATCACCGTGCAGGTCGCGCTACCCCTGCTCCTGGCTGTCTCGCTGGTGTCGGCGCTGGCGGAAACCATCGCGGCCAACGGCATTGCGGTGAAGGCGCTGTGGCCGCACCATCTGCCGGTGTGGCTGCAGGTGGTGCTGATGCTGCTTGCGGCGGACTTTGGGCGCTACTGGCTCCACCGGGCGTTTCACAAGTTCGGGCTCATGTGGCGATTCCACGCCGTGCACCACTCGCCGCACCGGCTCTACTGGCTCAATGTCGGGCGCTTCCATCCCATCGAGAAGGCGGTGCAGTACGTGTTCGATGCCTTGCCCTTCGCCCTCGTGGGCGCCTCGAGCGAGGTGCTGGCCGGGTACTTCGTCTTCTATGCCGTCAACGGGTTCTACCAGCATTCCAACTGTAGGGTGTGGCTCCGGCCGCTCAACTACGTGATCAGCGGGCCGGAGCTTCACCGGTGGCACCATTCCATGCTTGCGCGGGAATCCGACCGGAACTTCGGCAACAACCTGATCGTCTGGGACCTCTTGTTCGGCACCCGCTTCCTGCCCGAAGGCCGCGACGTGGGCCCGCTGGGGCTGGTCGATCGACGGTATCCCGGCGGGTTCTGGGCCCAGATGGGGACGCCGTTCGGGTTGGGTCTGGCAGGAAAGTGAGAAGCCACCGGCCGGCGCCACGGACGACCCTGGCAAACGCCATCGTGCGGGCGGCGGTTCGCTTCGCATACGGACGTTCCTACCGAGCCCTCCTGGATGCGACGAAGGATCCCCGGGCCGTCCAGGCCGATCTGCTGCGCCGCATCGTCGCGGCCAACGCCGACACGGACTTCGGCCGGGAGCACGGCTTCACGCGGGTACGAACCGTTGCGGACTTTCGGGCGGCGGTGCCGGTCCAGGACTACGAGGCCCTCCGTCCCCACGTGGAGCATCAGGAACGGTCCGGCGACCGTTGCCTCACAGCCGATCCGCCGGTCTACTACCATCGCACCAGCGGCACCCTGGGCAAGCCCAAGGACATTCCGGTGACGGCCGCGGGGCTGCGCCGTATCAAGGACAACCAGCGGCTCCTCACCCACACGCTGGCCCTTGGCACGCGGGCCTTCGAGGGCAAGGTCTTCGGCATCACCGGCCAGGCGGTGGAGGGCCGGATGGCCGGCGGCACCGCCTACGGCTCGGCTTCAGGGCTTCTCTACAAGGAGCATTCCAGGCTGGTGCGCCGGCGTTATGTGTTGCCAGCGGAAACAGCGGACATCGACGACTACGAGGGCCGCTATTTCGTCATGGCTGTCTACGGCCTCGCCGAGCCCGCGGTCAGTTGCGTGGGCACGGCCAATCCATCCACGCTGGTACGGCTGCAAACCCTCATCCAGGAACGAACCGAAGCGCTTCTGCGGGCGGTTCACGATGGGGCGTTGCCCGGGTCTCCGTCATCGGGGTCCATGAGCCCGGCGCCCAATCCGGCCCGGGCCGCTGTTCTCGCCCGCGTGCTCGCCGCCAAGGGAATTCTCACCTACGCCGACATCTGGCCGAACCTTCGGGCGGTGGTGACCTGGACCGGCGGCAGTTGCAAGATCCCCCTGGCCAGGCTCGCCGGGTCGCTGCCGCCGGGCGTGGCGGTGGTGGAGCTGGGCTATCTGGCCAGCGAGTTCCAGGGCACGGTGAACCTCGACGCCGGCAAGAACCTTTGCGTTCCGACCCTGTGCGACACCTTGTTCGAGTTCGTCGAGCGCGACAGCCGGGAGACCGGGCGCGATGACTTTCTCTCACTCCACGAACTCGTCGAAGGGCGGGAATACTATGTATTCGTCACCACCCTCGACGGGCTCTATCGTTACGATATGAACGACATCGTACGGGTCACCGGCCGGTTGAACGGCACTCCTTGCCTCGAATTCGTTCAGAAGGGCAAGGGGGTGACCAGCATCACCGGCGAGAAGCTGTACGAAGGCCAGGTGGTCGATGCGGTCATGGCAACGGCGGCTCGCCTGGGAGTCGCCGCCGAGTTTTTCGTCATGCTCGCCGATGAGGAGGCATCGGGTTACACGTTGTTCATCGAATCCGGTCCGTCGACGCCCGCAGCGGGAGTGGAGTTGGCGGACGCGCTGGACCGTGGCTTGCGCGAGACCAATGTCGAGTACGAAGCCAAGCGTGACAGCGGACGTCTGGCCCCGGTGCGGGTCCAGTGGCTTGCCCCGGGCGCCGGCGCGGCCTACCGGGCGGAACGGGTGGCGCAGGGGCAGCGGGATGCGCAGTTCAAGTATCTGCACCTGCAGTACGCCCGCGAGTGCGCCTTTGACTTCGCAGCGCGCCAGGTGCCGGACTGAGGTCGATGCAGATCCAAACGCTGGAAGCCTACAGCTTTCCGGTGCCGTTCAGGCAGGTCTTCCGGCACGCCTCCGCCAGCCGGGGCCGGGCCGAGAACGTCATTGTCGCGGCCCGTTCCGACCACGGGGAGGTCGGCTACGGGGAGGGCTGCCCCCGGCACTATGTCACCGGCGAGACCGTTGAGACCGCGGCCCGGTTCATCGCCCGGCATCGGGTAGAACTGGCGCGCGGTGTCGGAGGCGTTCACGACCTTCGGGCCTGGATCGACGGGCACCGCGACGATATCGACCGGAACCCCGCCGCGTTCTGCGC
>JAPOQB010000581.1 GCA_026710965.1 Deltaproteobacteria bacterium
CGTCGAGGATGGTCCGTGCCTGCACGGCCAGGCTCCGAAGCTTCTCCACCGAGAACACGTTGGCGCACAACTCCGCCAGCAGCGCCGTCTGGTAGGCGGAGCCCGTGCCGATCTCCAGGACGCGTTCGGTGCCCTTCAGCCTGAGGGCCTGCAACATATACCCGACGATATAGGGCTGGGAGATGGTCTGTTTCGCGCCGATGGGCAGCGGGTCGTCGTCGTAGGCGCGGTTTACCAGGGCGGGCTCCACGAAGAGATGGCGCGGCACCTTGCGCATGGCCCGGATCACGCGCGGGTCGTGGACCCCCCGGTCCAGCAATTGGCTCTGAACCATCCGCTCCCTGGCACCCTCGAATCCTGCGATGCTGCGGTTGTTGGAACTCACGGTCATAGATTGAGGTGCGGTACGGGCTCCGGCGGTCCCGGCAAGAAGTGGAAATGGTCGGGGCGACTGGATTTGAACCAGCGACCACACGCACCCCAAGCGTGTGCGCTACCAGGCTGCGCTACGCCCCGACACTACCTCAAACCTCTTAACACTCAACCGGGAGCGGGTCAATTCTTGGCTTGGGCCGGAAGCGGCTTAAAGGGCGGGAGAGGGGTTCAGGAGATCATGTCCCTGAGGGCCGTCAGATCGTTCTTGATCTTGAGCAGGGCTTCCTTGTACTCGGGAGTCGGGCTCGGTGGCGGCTCGTCGTTGGCCGGGTCGCGCTGTTTGAGCTTCTTGCGGGCCCCTTCGATGGTGTGCCCTTCCGTGTAAAGCAGTTGTTTGATCTGCTGCAGCAGCTCCACGTCCTTGCGTTTGTAGAGGCGGTGGCGGGACGGCGCCTTGCCGGGGTTCAGGATGTCGAATTCGGTTTCCCAGTAGCGCAGCACGTGCGGCTTGAGCTTCAAGAGGGAGCTCACTTCGCCGATCTTGAAATAGAGCTTGTCGGGAATGACGACGGCCATGGCTGCCATCCTATCATGAAAGGGTGAGGCTGTCGGTTTCCGAGGGCTCGTCGGATTCCGAGTTCATGTTCTTCTTCAGGGTCTGGCTGGGCTTGAAGGTCAGCACCTTGCGGCCGGCGATGGTGATCTCCTCGCCGGTCTGAGGGTTTCTGCCCTTGCGGGGCTGCTTGCCGTGGATGACGAAGTTTCCGAACCCCGAGATCTTGACCTTGTCGCCCTTCTCGAGGTGGGCCTTGATGATCTCGAACGTGGCCTCGACGACATCGGTGGCTTCCTTCTTGGAGAAGCCCACCCTCTCGTAGATCCGATTGATGATATCGGCCTTGGTCATGGTTACCCTCCTCCGGGGCGCGCCGGTCGGGGCGCGCTACCGCAGAGTGGCGTTGAACTCGGTGCAAAGCCGGCGGGTCAAGTCCTCGTGCACGGCGTTGACCTCGTGATCGGTGAGGGTTCTCTCCTTCGATCGGTAAAACACCTTGTAGGCCAGACTCTTCCTACCTTCGCTGATGGGAGCGCCTGTGTATTCGTCGAAGATATCCACTCTTTCGATGAGAGCTCGATCCAGTCCCCTCACCCAATCGATCACGGTCTGACTCGGGAAGTCTTCCGTGACGACGATGGCGAGATCGCGCTCCACCGACGGGAAACGGGGAATCGGACGCACCTTGAAATCTGGCCGAGCATAGTGAACCATTGCGCCGAAGTCAAGCTCGAAAAAGAAGCAGGGGGGCAGGTCCAATTCTTCACGAACTCGCGGACTTATCTCCCCTACGTAGCCCACGCGGGCATCCCCCGAGGAGACCGTGGCGAACCGCCCCGGGTGGACGGTGGACGGGGGGTTTTCCGCGGTCCAGCGCGAATCGCCGTGGCCGAGGCCTTCCAGCAGGTCCTCCACGATTCCTTTCATGTCGGCGAAGCCGAAGGCGCGGCTCTCCACCTTGAGCCCGCGCCGCGGCCGGCGGCCCCGGATGAGCCCGGCAACGTTCATCCGTTCCGTGAAGCCGCCCTCGTCTCCGAGCGAGAACACCTTGTTGAGCTCGAAAATCATCGAGCTCCCGCTGCGGCGCTCGGCATGGTAGTGCAGGTTCTCGATCAATCCCGGCAGCAGGCTCAGGCGCATTTCGTCCGTTTCCTGGCGCAGCGGATTGGTGACCTTCACGGGCCTGCTCTCGCCCGCCCAGAGTCCCGGAAAGGTTCGGTTCATCGTCGGCGAGCAGAAGGGCAGGGTGACCAGCTCGCTCAACCCCTCGGTGGCGAGCAGCGACCGGGTCTTCCGCAGCCAGCGCAACAGCGGATCGCCCTGGCCGTTGCCCATCCGCACCGCCGGCAGCGTGGCGGGAATGTTGTCGTAGCCGTGGATCCGCGCCAGTTCCTCGACGATGTCCACCTCGCGGGTAAGGTCGAAACGGAAAGAGGGGGGCGACACCACGAGTTGCTGCTCGGAAGAGTGTTTCAGCTCGATGCCCAGGGATTCGATGATTTCGCGGATCCGGTCCGGCGGCAACGCCACCCCCAGGGCGCGCTTGACGCTGGCGTACCGGAGGGTGATATCGGCCGGCTTGCGGGCGCCGGGATACACGTCGGCGAACCCCGGAACCACCTGTGCCCCGCCCATCTCCTCCCACAGCGCTACTGCCCGGTCCATGGCGTAGCGCGTCCCTTCCGGATCGACGCCGCGTTCGAACCGGTGGGAGGCCTCTGTGTGCATGCCCATGCGTTTGGCCGTGCGCCGGATGGTCAACGGGTCGAAGTGGGCGCTTTCCAGCAGCACGGATTCGGTCTCGCCGGTCACCTCCGAGCCCGCTCCGCCCATGACTCCGGCGAGAGCCGCCGGCGTGTCGCCGTCACAGATCAGCAGGTCTTCGGGATGGAGCGGCCGTTCCGATCCGTCAAGGGTGGTCAACGTGCCGGACTCCCCGGCGGTACGCACGACGATGCGCTGGCTGGCAATGCTCCGCGCGTCGAAGGCGTGCAAGGGTTGGCCCGCCTCGAGCATGACGTAGTTGGTGACATCCACGATGTGGTTGATGGAGCGGATACCGCAGGCCTCGAGGCGGAAGCGAAGCCACGGCGGCGCCGGCGCCGGCCGGAGCCCGTGGATGAGCCGGGCCGAGTAGCGCGGGCACAACGCCGCGTCCATGATCTCCACCGATACCGGTATCGTCGGCGGGTGGCCGCGCAGGTGATCGGGGATGGCGGGGACCCGGAGTTTTCCTCCGGTAAGGGCGGCGACCTCCCGCGCCAGGCCCAGGACGCTCAGGCAGTCGCCGCGATTGGGCGTGACGCCCACCTCCACCATCCAGTCGTTCAGGCCCAGGTACTCGTGCAGCGATGCCCCCGCGGGGGCGTCTCCGGGCAGTTCCATGATGCCCCGGTGATCGTCGGAAAACCCCAGCTCCTTCTCGGAGCAGAGCATCCCCTCCGAGGCGACCCCCCGGATGGGTCGGCGCTCGATGGCCTGTCCGGACGGCAGCACGGCGCCCACTCGCAGAAGCACCGTCTTCATGCCCGGCCGGACGTTGGGAGCGCCGCACACGATGCTCAACGGTTCGCCGTCATCGTGGACTTCGCACACCGACAGCCGGTCGGCATTGGGATGGCGCCGGACGTCCGCCACCTCGACGATGACCGCGCCGGCGTCCTCCGACAGCGGCCGCACCGCTTCCACCTCGAGGCCCGCGTGGGTCAGCCGCTCGGCCAACTCGTCGGGTCCGAACGATCCCACGGCATCCGGGAGCTCCACCAGCTCCATCAGCCAGTTGAAAGTAAGCTTCATGGTTGGATCAGGGTTGCGTCAGGACGGGAACTGTCTCAGAAAGCGGATATCGTTCTGGAAGAACATCCGGATGTCGTCCATCCCGTATTTCAACATGGCGATGCGCTCCACGCCCATGCCGAACGCAAAGCCCGAGAAGGCCTCGGCATCGTAGCCGACGAACTCGAAGACGTTGGGGTCGATCATTCCCGAGCCCAGGATCTCCAGCCATCCCGACCCGCGGCACACCCGGCAGTTGCCGTCATCCGCGCCACGGCACAGGATGCAGCCGATGTCCACTTCGGCGCTGGGCTCGGTGAACGGGAAGAAGCTCGGGCGGAAGCGCACGCGCACTTCGTCCTGAAAGATCTGTTCCAGGAAATGGGTCAGGACGCCCTTCAAGTCGCCGAAGGTGATGTCGCGGTCCACCATGAAGCCCTCCACCTGGTGGAACACGGGCGAGTGGGTGGCGTCGTCATCGTGGCGGTAGACCGCGCCGGGCGCGATGATCTGCAACGGCGGGCGGCGCTGCTCCATGACTCGGATCTGCACCGGCGAGGTGTGGGTGCGGAGTACGTGGTCATCCGACACGAAGAAGGTGTCCTGCATGTCCCGGGCCGGATGATCTCTGGGAATATTCAGCGCCTCGAAGTTGTGGTAGTCGTCCTCCACGTCCGGACCCCGGGCGATCTCGAATCCCATGCCGGTGAAGACGTCGATGATCTCGTCCGTAACC
>JAPOQB010000531.1 GCA_026710965.1 Deltaproteobacteria bacterium
CCACCACCACGTGCCGCAGGTGGCGCGGCCTTTCACCGATGGCCTCGATCTCGGGCAACGCGGACTCGTGCACCACGACGATGCGGGCCCGGCTGTCGTTCAGGAGATACTCGTAGTCCCCGGCTTTCATCCAGGGATTCACCGGAATGGGAACCGCGCCGATCTTGATGGCGCCGAAGAAGCTGAATGCGAATTGAGGGCAGTCGGGAAGCACCAGCAGCACCCGCTGCTCGGTGTCCAGGCCCAGGCCACGGAACCCGTTCCCGGCCCGGTTGACCGCCTCCTGGACCTGCCGGTAAGTGAACCGCTGGTCCTCGTGCAGGATCGCGGTGCGCTCGCCACGGCCCGCGGTGACGTTGTCGTCGACGAACGTGGTGGCCGCGTTGTAGGGGTCCGGCAGTTCGAGTCGCGGAGCGCTCATGCTCGTCTCGATCAGGAGCCCGTACCGGCTGGCAGCGCGGCGCGGGCGCGGGCGGGCTTGAAACCGCCCCTGCACTCTCGCCTTCCCGCGGCGTAGAAACCCGGCGGTACGGATTCGGCCTATTCGCCTCCCACCATCTCGGAAGTCTGCTCCGTGGCCACGACCACCGACTTGACCTCGCTGTAGTGCTCCACGGCCTCGTTGCCGTGCTCCTTGCCGACGCCGCTCTGCTTCACGCCGCCGAAGGGCAGCTCGTCGTAGATGATCTGCGCCGAGTTGACCCAGGTGTACCCGGCGTCGAGCTTCTCGGCGGCGAACATGGCCTTGTCGATGTCCTGGGTCCACACCGACGAACCCAGGCCGAAGATGGAATCGTTGGCCAGCGCCAGGCCCTCTTCGAGGCTCTTGATCCGCACCACCGGCAGGGCCGGACCGAACACCTCGTCAGCCAGCAGCTTGGACGCGGGGTCGACGTCCACCACCACCGCCGGGTTCAGGAAATTGCCCTTGTCGAATTCGTCGCCCTTGGGGCGGTCGCCGCCCACCAGCACCCTGGCGCCGCGCTTCACCGCGTCCGCCATCTGATCCTCCACCTCCTCGCGCTGCGCCTTGGTGTGCAGCGGTCCGAGCATGGTGCCGCGCGTCAGGCCGTTGCCGACCCGCAGCTTGCGGACCTTCTCCACCAGCTTGTCGGTGAACTCGTCGGCGATGCCGTCGTACAGGTAGAGGCGCTTCACCGCCAGGCACGCCTGCCCGCAGTTGAAGAAGCGGCCCACCGAGGCCGCGCTCACGGCCCGGTCGATATTGGCGTCGTCGCACACGATCATCGGATCGCTGCCGCCCAGCTCCAGGGTGACCCGCTTGACCTGCTGGGAAGCCACCTCCATGATCCGCTTGCCGGTGTCGGTGGCGCCGGTAAAGCCCACCTTGCGGATGGCAGGGTTGCGGAGGATCTCCTCACCCACGTCCCCGCCGGGACCGGTGACCATGTTGATGGTGCCCCTGGGAAGTCCCGCCTGCTGCACCAGCTCGACGCACCGGGTGGCGGCCAGCGGCGTGGTGCTGGCCGGCTTGATGACCATGGCGTTGCCGGCCAGGAGCGCCGGGCCCACCTTGTTGCCCATCAACGACACCGGGAAGTTCCACGGCACGATGGAGCCCACCACGCCCATGGGCTTGTGCATGATGAGCCCGAAGCGCCCGTCGGCGAGCTTCACGTAGCCGCCGCGCAGGGTCTTGGCCATGCCGGCGTAGTGCTCCAGGGTGTGTGCGAAGCGGCGGATCTCCAGTACCGACTCGCGCAGGGCCTTGCCCTGCTCCTTGGTGAGCAACTGGGTCAGCTCCTTCTCGTTCTCCAGCACGAGCCGCGCCGCCTCGGCAAGGCACTCGCCACGCTTGGAAGGCGCGAACTTGCCCCATTCCACGGCCGCCTCTTCGGCCGCCGCCACGGCCCGCTTCACGTCCTCGGCCGTGCCCTTGGGAACGGTATCCACCACCTCGCCGGTGGCGGGGTCGTAGATGGTGGTGGTCTCGCCGCTTGCCGTATCCGTGTACTCACCTGCGATGAACATCTGCATGGGACGAACTCTCCTCGTGAATGAATAATTTTACAGCCCGCGGGACTTGGCCGGGATTTTGCGTCGTAACCGGTGTAGGGGCGGTTTCGGCGAATCTGCGTCAGTCGAAGGCTGAAGCAGAATGAACCATGTCAGCGCGGGCCTGTCAAGGAACTGTGTTGACCGGCTCAGAGGGATTTTGTATCAACAAGTCAGGTAAGGAGTCGTTCGAATGAACGTCGATATTTCGGCAATTGCCATCATCTTGTCAGTCGTAGGCGTGGGTCTCGCGTTGGCGAGAATGATACAGAGCCTGCGCGCGGACATTCACCGGGAGATGGACCTGCGGTTTGCCCATGTGGACCAGCGCTTCACCCAAGTGGACCGACGGTTCGACCAGGTGGACCAACGATTCGCTCAAGTAGACCAACGGTTCGACCAGGTGGACCAACGATTCACTCAAGTAGACCAACGGTTCACCGAAGTGGATCAGCACATTTCCGAACTACGCGGAGAATTGCGCGAGGTGCGGCAAGACGTGGGCCACCTGCGGGAAGAGATGGGCACTCTACGCGAGCGCACGATGCAACCAGCGCCGGCGTGAGTCCGGACCATACCGTGCCGCCCCGTTCCCGCGGCGACGCCGGAACACGTCAGAACGGCGTCCGGGTCTCCTTGCCGCTCGTCTCCACGTAGACCTTTTCCGACGTCACCGGCTTGCCGTCGAGGCAGTCCTTGAGCCAGTCCACGATGATGGTGCGGGCGGCCGGGTTGCGGAGCGAGTGGCGCTCGCCCTCGTAGACGTAGAGGACCTTGGGGCAGGTAGCCTCGTCCATGAGCTGGTAGACGTACTCGATGGGACAGAGCTCGTCGTCCTCACCCGCCGCCACCATGTAGGGGCATTGGATTTTGGCGGCGATCCCCTCCAGGGTCAGGGTCTTGCAGAACTCGTCGAACTCGGCCTCGTCATCGTAGCCGGACATGTACATGTAGTTGAGCTTGAAGGTCGGGGCGGCGGTGTTGAAGATGGTGTACTGGCCGGGCTCCATGCACACGCCGGCGACGGCGCAGGCCTTGAAGCCGGGCTCGGCGGCCGCCATGCGCGTGCCCCAGTAGGAGCCCATGCTGGAGCCGTAGATGGCCATCCGGTCGCCGTCGATCTCCGGGCGGGTCCGGAGATACGCATACGCCGCCTTGGCGCCGTCCTCGCAGTTGGAGGCGGTGACGGCAATGCCGCGCTCCCGGGTCTCGCCCTGTCCCGGGCCGTCGATGGACAGGATCGCCAGCCCCCGCTGCAGCAGCGGATCGCCCATGAGCGGGTTGTCTTCCTTCACCCCGTCCATGCCAGGCTGATAGAGAATGCACGGGAACCGCTCCCCCGGCGCCGGCTGGTGCGGCAAATGCAGCAAGGCCGCCTGCTTGCCACCCGGCACGGACAGGTCCACCCGCTCGATGGGGTGGTCGGCGAAGCGGATGTAGCTGTCATAACAGTCGCGTTTGCTCTCCGCCCAAGCCATCCGCTGGGCGTTGCCGTCCTCGAAGATGCCCCACTGGGCCGCGGTGTAGTAGGTGGCCGCCACGTAGTAGTGCTCGCGCGCCTCCACCGTGTGACCCAGCGCCTCGGCGGCCCGCGCCCGCCGCTCCCGCGTCTGGGCGGCGTGGGAGAATTCCCGCGGGAAGTCGGTGAACTTCTGCACCCGCTGCCCGATCCCCCGAAGCTCCCCGGCGATGCCCGGGCCGCAGTTCCGCAGCATCTTGCCCGAGCGGCCCTGATCGAAGTCGAGACCGCTCACCTTGATGACCTGATCCAGGATCCAGCGTTGCTCCCGCCAGCGTTTCATCTTTCTCTCGGTACTCGCGCGCATGGTGTGTTCCCCCTCGCAACTCCCTGTTACGGAAAGAAGCCCGTCCGCCGACAACTTGCGCCGGCGGTCCTTGACCCTTTCGCTGAGGTCTATATACAATCACCTCCGCCTTTATCAATGTCCGAGGCCGAGAGGCCGTGACGGAAGGCTTCCGAGCGAGGGGTGATGGCAAGGCTCGAACCGGACGCGAAACTCGACGAGCGCATGGCGGTGCTCGCAGCGACCCCGTTGCGGTGGTGGGCCGGGGAGGCGGAAGTGGTGCGCACCTACTTCTCCAACCCGCGCACCCGGGAGGACGACCTGCACTGGCTGACGCTGCAGGCGGCGCGTGAGCTCGGCACGGTGGAGCGGCTGCTGCAAGCCCTGCCCGGCGATCTCGCGCGGATCGAGACGGCGGTCAGCCGGGCTTCCCTGGAGGCCTCGGCGCGGTCGGTCTACGAAGAAGCGCGGCACTACCGGCTGCTGGCCGACATCATGGAGCAGATCGCGGGGAAGCGACCCGACCCGCGGGAGTTGCTGGCCCTCTCGGGCTGCCAGCACGACCGCAGGGGGCACCCGGACCTTCCGGCCATGACCGCCGAGGAGGTCACCCGGCGGCTCCAGGAAACCCATGGCGAGCTTGCCGACGTGGCCCTGGGCTTTTCCGAGGGCGCCGGGGCAGCCATCTTCTACATGGGCAACAGGCTGCTTGAACTCCCTTACACCTCTTATTCGGGGGACGCCGTCGAAAAGGCCATCGCCGACGCCATGGGC
>JAPOQB010000534.1 GCA_026710965.1 Deltaproteobacteria bacterium
CGACCGTGGATAACTCAACGTCAAAGACAGGGCCTTCACAGGCCCAAGCCAACCAACGTCAACGGCAAAACCGAGTTACCCACAGTCAAACTGCCGACCGTGGATAACTCAACGTCAAAGACAGGGCCTTCACAGGCCCAGGATGGGGGGGGGGTAACCTCAAGGTTTTCAAACGTACCCTCCGGGTCCCTGCTCGCGGAAAATTGAGATTTTTTCGGGGAGAGAGTACGATGTACGGGGTAATCATGCGCATCGACTTATAAGAACAGAGGAGGGCAGTGTGTGGATCAGGACAACTTCAGGCGCCTACATCAACGTCTCGCTGATCGAGCTGTTTGCGATCGTCGATCAAGCGGAAGCGGACGGCAAGTGGTATGTGACGGCGTACACCAATGTCCCCAATGAGGGCGAACCGTTTACCCAATATGAGCTGTACGGTCCCCGGGAGAGCCACGAGGAGGCTCAGGAAGTCCTAGACAAGCTCGTGAAGAGGATCCACGAGGCGCTGTACCCAGCGCGAAAGCTGCGGAAGCAGGCCCAGGAGCGAGCGGGATGAAACAGCTAACGAGTAGCCGGGCGGCGTCCCTTCTGATGGGGGGCGCTGCGGTTGTGTTCGGCGCACGGGGTGAAACTCTGACGGCATACTCGCACACGAGGCTGATATTCCAGCAGTTGGGCCGTGTGATGTCGGGGGAGATCGACCGTCTGATGATCTTCATGCCACCGCGGCACGGGAAGTCGTCGATGGTGACGGCGGCGATTGCCACGTGGCTGTGGTACGAGCCATCGTTGGAAATGGGGATGGCGACGTTTTCCCAGAATCTTTCATCGGACCTGTCGCTGCTGGTGAGGGGTGGATACCGGGCACTCGATGGGAACATCGGGGTGATCGACACGGTGAATCGATGGAAGACGGCGGAGGGCGGGGGGCTGTGGGCCGTGGGGGGTGGGGGGACGGCGCAGGGCCGGGGCGGGGACTGTCTGGTGTTGGACGATGCGCAGAAGCAGGACGACGTGCACAGCGATTTGAAGCGCGAGCGTGCATGGGACTGGTACAGGGGGGTGTTCCGGAACCGACTGCATCCGGGCGGGAAAATGATCCTGATCGGGACGCGCTTCCACGAGGACGACATTTTCGGTCGGATTCTAGAGATCGAGAGGGAATCGGATTCGCCGGAGAGATGGACGGTGCTCCTGATCGACATGGAGTATGAGCCGGAGACGCTAAGGGAGCTGAGGGAGGAGATTCCTTCCGTCGAGGTGGTGGGGCTGGACGAGCGGGAAGAAGGTGAGCGGCTGACGATGTACTCGGACGACGAGATCTCTCGAACCAAGTCCTCGTCCGGGTCGTGGGTTTGGTCAAGCGTGTATCAGCAGCGGCCGACGCCGCACGGCGGCCTGATGCTGAAGACCGAGTGGTTCCAGTACCTTCCGGGGCTCCCGGGCAGGATCACGCGCAGAGTGCGCGCGTGGGACTTGGCGGGGTCGACGAAGGGGACGGCGGACCGGACGGCCGGTGTGCTGTTGGCCGAGTTTCTGAACGATTACGGCGGGACGCAGTGGATCGTGTTGGACATACAGGCTGGCAGGTGGTCGCCGAAGGAACGGCGGGAGCGGATCATGGCGGCCGCAAACGAGGACGGGGCAGAGATCGTGATTGAGCAGGAATATGGCAGGGCCGGCGAGGACATCACGGGCCAGTTGATCGCGGACTGCGCACCACACGTTGCCACGGCGATAAAGCCCACAGGGGCGAAGCCTGTGCGGGCTCAAGGCATATCGGCACAGGCAGAGGCGAAGAACATCTTCCTGCTGTCGGGTGCGCCTTGGGTGACGAAGTTTCTGGACGAGGTGAAGCTGTTCCCGGTGGGGACGCACGATGACCGGGTCGATGCGTTGGCGCATGCGTTCAACTGGATTGCGGCGAATCAGCCTGATGCACCGTGGGAGGTGATGGAGTCACCGGTTGCGGGGCTGATATCGTGAGGGTAGCTTTTCAGGAATGCAGCACCCCCTCACGAAAAGGAGATGTACCGATGGCCCAGCCACGCAAGATTGAAGGCGAATCGTTCACTCTCGAGCTGATTGATAACGGCGACGGCTATAGCGATCACGCCGTCCTGGAAGTGGATGGTCGCAGGTTCAAGATTTCCGTGGTCTTCGACGAGTATGAATACTGGGAAGACATGGCAATCGAGGAAGAGGCTCCCAAATGAGCGAGAACGCTTCCCACTGTAGCCCCGCTTCGAACCCATGCTTGAGCCTAGAAGAACGCGATGCGAGTTGGCTTGACATTGGTAGAACAGTTGCTCGTGCGACCGATTTAGCGACCATGTTGGTCATGGAGGAAAATCCGTCGCCCACGGCGATTCAGGTCTTGGGGCATCTGACGAGAGCCAACTACTGCTTCAACTGCGATCACATCAAGCAATTGGAGCTTGCGAAGAAGAGGGCAGGACTACCGAATGATCCAGTGCCAGAAGTCTTGGCAGACGATCCTGTCACGGTCAAGGCAGAACCCAACAGCAGGCCGCACGAGATCGAGCTGCTCGGCGAATACTCTCACGACTCACGGGGCGGGGAAGTCTTGGCCAACAAGCATCAGCTGCTCAGGCTTGCCACCGCAATCACCGAGCTGGCAGACTCGACGGAGCGGGGACGCGCGGCATACTACGCCGGCGGGAGGGACACCCTGATTGTGAAGATCCCCCACGAGGAAGGCGGCGAGGCCGCCGTGTACTTTTCCCTCGTTGAGGAAAACCCTAAACGCGACGCGTTGGCCGGTTGCGGCTACTTGTAGTCACCAAGGGTTCGGGTGTAGCTTTCAGGTTGCCTTCTAAGTGCTGGGCAGGTAAGGGTCCAGCGTCCCCACGAGGGCACTTGAGGGAGAAAACGTCAGCGTGGTGGCTGACGGCACCTGTGTCGGCTAGACGTAGCGGCAGGTAGTCGCAGCCTGGGTTTTCGTGGGGGCGCTGGGTTCCATCGGGTGACGGTACTTAGGGAGGAAAATCGAGAAGTGGCGCAGATTGGCAGCGCGCTTGCTTTGGGAGCAAGAGGTCACAGGTTCGAGCCCTGTCTTCTCGACTGACGGGGAGTCATCGGCAGCGGGGGGCTGTGCACGGCCTAACGCTGCGCTGCGGCAGCGTTTCGCGAGGCGTCACCGTGGCGCTCCTCATCACATCTTCAAGAATGCGCCGTGGAGGAATAGCACCTCGCCGGGCTCATATTCCGGAGGAGCGGGAGCGTTACCCGCCGGCGCCACTTCGCACCTTGAGTTAGCGGGTTCTCGCGCAGACGGCATCCTTAGCGGGGTGACGGCATCCCTGACGGGGTGCCTCCGACGGCGGGAAGGCATACCCGGGGCTGCCTCAAGGGGGGTCCGCGTGCGGGAGGGTTGATCGCTTCTCAAAGCGTTATCCGTTCGAATCGGGCTCAAGGTGCGGGCCACTTAACCCCGTGTCGCAACGATAGAAGCGCGGAACGGGGGCAGCTCGGCATAGCTTGCAGCGCCAAAGCACCGCGGGACGCTGCGGAAGATGCGGGTGGGAGGCCCGCTGCCGGGCAGGATCGCGACCGCTTGACCCCGTTCCGCTGCCCTCCTGATTGCGGATAGCCGCATCAGCCATTAGACTTGGCACGTCGGGTGCGCGGGATGCACATCCGATCCGGAAAAACCGTGTTGGCGGGATGCCAACCATGAGCGGGATGCTCTGAGGGGCCGGTTTCACCCTTTGAGTCAACACGTTTTTTCGGAGAGTAGCCAATGAGCTATGCCCCAGTATTCGGAAGGATCTTCGCACAGGCGTTGATGGTGCTGCGGAACCAGAACACGGTTCCGATGGCGATCACGAACGTGTCGGGGGAAGCACAGCGCCAAACTGGCGCGAAGGTCGAGTTCCCGGTCGCGCACGGTGCGCTCATCGAGGACCACACGATGGAGACCCCGGTGGACGGCGGGAGCGGCCAGGCGAGCAACCTCACCCTCGACATCAACCGGAATCGTCGGTGGAAGTGGCCGATTTCCGGTCAGGATCTGGCTTCGATGGCGCGGCCCGGTTCGGTGGCGATGGCGGCGATTGCCGACGGCATCGGCGCCCTGTGCGACGACGTGACCGCGTATGTCCTGAAGGAGATCGTGAACGCGGCCTACGAGCGCGTTGGCGTGGCGGGCACGACTCCGTTCGGATCGGACGACCGGACCCCAGCAACGGAGGCGCGCAAGATTCTGGTCAAGGCGAAGACGCCGAAGGATGGCCGGTACCTGATCCTCGACCCGGACGCCTACCAGAACGCCTTGGACATCGACGCGATCAAGTACGCCGACAGGCGCGGCAGCACGGATCCGGGATGGGAAGGCGAAATCGGTCGGATGGTCGGCCTCCGGGTGATGGAGGAGAACCAGATTCCCGAGATCACGACAGGCGCGGGAGGGGTGGCGCTGAACGGTGCGGCCGCAGCGGGTGTCGAGCAGCTGACCGTGGACGGAGCCGGCACGGTGAACGTGGGCGATCCGCTGACCATCGAAGACGACAACTACGTCGCGACGACTGCGAAGGCCGCGGGCGGAACGACGCTCGGAATCGCTCCGGCTCTCCGGCAGAACGTGGCGGACAACCGCCCGGTCACGATTGTGGCGGACCACACGGCGAGCCTCGCGCTCGCGAGGGGCTCGGCCTATTTCGCTTCGAAGCCGATGGCGCAGTCGGTGCCAGGCGTCGAGGGCACGCCGGGCGACGTGTTCAGCCACTTCGACTCGAACAGCGGTCTGGCGCTCGAGATGCAGCCGTTCCGGGTTGCTGGCGGGTGGTACCTCTACACGTCGATCTGGTACGGTGTGTTGATCGCGCGCCAGAACCAGGTCGTTCGCGTGATGGGGTAGAGGCCCCATGCCGCTGAACGTGCCCGGCGAGTCCGGGGTCACACTGGCGGAATTCACGGCATACCTCGGTCGTCGGTTGCAGTCGAAGGCTGCGATCGACGCCGAGGATGCCGAGAAGGAAGCCGCGCTGCGGCAGGCGTGGCGCGACATGGCGGCTCTGGAGTGGAAGGGCTGGCGCACGTCGCCCAGCCAGGAAGGGCCATGGCCCCGGTCACAGGTACCGCGCGCCGACCAGGTATTTGGCGGAGGGTCTTTCGTTCCCTCCGACGAGATTCCGGAACGGGTGAAGTGGGCGCAGATGGAGTGGGCGGCCGCTCTCATCGAGGTTGTCGCCGTGGGTGGCGATGCAGGTGTTCCGGGAGGCGCGCCGGATCTCTCCGCATTCACGTCCGATCTCAAGGGCCTGAAGCGGGTGAAGGCGGGCTCGTTGGAAATCGAGGCGGTGGACTCGCTGGACATCTCCGGAAGCCGGGCAGCTTCGGCGGGTCCGCTGAACGACGGGAAGGTGGGATCGCTGCTGGCCCCATATCTGGCAGCGGGGCCGGATCAATTCAGGCTGGTGGTCTGAATGGGCGTGCTCGACTCGCTGGCTCCGGTTCCCGGCAAGCTGATCGACATCCTCGGGACGGAGATCACGCTGACGAGGACAACCTACGGGCAGTACGATCCAGACACGGGGCAACGGGGGCCGGACAGCGACACGGTCTATCCGATGGTGGCTCAGATCGGGCGCTGGCAGGAAGTGGTGACGGGTCCCGCGGGCGTTCAGCTTGTAGGCGGCCTCAGTGTGAAGGTTCAGCCATTCGACGTAGCACCTCAGAAGGGCGACACGGTCACGCTGGGCGGCAAGGCGACACGGGTCGAGGAGGTACTGCCAGAGTACATCGGAGACGTGGTGGCGCTGTACGAACTGCGGTGCGAGGGGCTCTGAATGGCCATTCACAGGACCGTATCGAGCTTCCGCAGGGCGTTGAATCGTCATGCTGGCAACGTTCAGTCGAACGCGAAAAGCGGATTCCGGCAGACACTTGCCAGGGGTGGCGGAATCATGGTCAGGATCACGCCATTCGACACGGGCTACCTCAAGTCGAACTGGGATCTAGTGCCAGCCGGTCAGCGGCCGAAGGTGGGGAGGTTCGGCAGCTACGCGGAATTGGCGGCACTTCGATTCCTCACGAATCTGGAACCGCCACTGCGGGAGTTCGTGGCGGGCCAGAGTACCGTGTTCGTGATCCAGAAGGCGGTGCAGGCACGGATCCGGCAGGATGCGTTGAAAGCGATACTTGGGGCGGTATATCAAGTGGCGAACGCGACGCCCTACGCGATCCGGATCAACGCTGGGGCGAGCCGACAGGCCCCTGCGGGCATGACGGGACCCGGAAGGGAGTGGATGCGCCAGTTCTGGAGGCGGCAGCGGTTGCTTGCCGAGACGAGATGAACCTTCAAGACCAACGGGACTGTCGCAGACTCGCAACAGCGGCATTGCGTGCGGGCTACGAGGCAGTCGCCGCTGCGCTGCCGGAGGTGCAGTACGAGGGAGAGCCGGCGATCACAGCAGAAGAGGAATGGGTCGCGGTAGACGTGGTCACGGTCCCGGATTCCAGCACTCAGGTCTCACTGACGCGCAACCCGCTGATAACGACCTTCGGGACGCTTGCGATACGGATGTGGTTCCTCAACACCGAGTCGATTGACAACGTACTCAAGAAAGTCGACCCGGTAGCAGCCCATATCTTCAACCATCGGAATCCACCTGGCGAACACGGAAACCGGATAGTCTACAGGACCCCATCAATCGTCCGGGGCGGCATCATCGGAGCACACAGACTCATCACGGTGAGCGTACCGTGGCAATCATGGCGTCAATACGCCGCCTAGAGGAGACGGGAAAAAATGGCAAGCGCAAATCGTGCAGAACTGAACTTCGTCGAGGAAGCTGAATTCGGGGTCAACCCGGGCGGTGAAGGCCAGCTGGTCAGGATGAACTCGACGTCGCTCCAGCTGGAGCCCATTTCGGTGCAGTCCGAAGAACTCAGGAGCGACCGCGGCAGGGCGCGCGGCAAGCGTCTGGCCGGACAGGTGACCGGGGACATCGTGGGCAACTTTTTCCCCGGCGACCCGTCGATGGAGAACCTGCTGAGGATGCTGGCGGGACAGTCGGCGTGGCCGGCGGCGGGGGAGGGTAAAACGGGGGGGGCCATAGCCGGTGGCGGCGTCGTCACGCTGAACGCCCACGGGTTCACGGCGGGCCAGTGGGTGCGCTTGAGCGGGCTCGACGACGAAGCCGCCAACAAGTGGTACCGGATCACGGCGGTGGACGCGAACACGTTCACGCTCGCGAATCCGCCGTCGAACCTCACCGGCTCGCCGGTGTGGAAGGGCAGCTACCTCAAGGGGAACGGCATCGAGGCGAGATCGGCGAGCTTCGAGGTCTGGCTGGATGATGCGCAGGATTCGTTCGAGTATCGCGGCGTCATGATCGGGTCGCTGGCGCTGGATCTCTCGCCGGAGTCGATCATCGTGGGAACTTTCGGCACGCTGGGGTCCACACACAGGCACGGGGAAGCGCGCACGATCAACCCGGGCACCGCATCCACGGTCGCCCCGATCGTTACGGGCGAGGGCGGCGACGTTCAGGGCTACATCGACGACCAGGATACGGGGGTCGTCACCTCGGTCTCGCTGAACATCGACGCAGGCCTGCGCAGGGAGCCCGCGCTGTGGAGCCCTCCGAGGATCGCCCTGGGCACCGTGTCGCTCACGGGAAGCATGGAGATCTTCACCGACGATTTCACGCGGTACGACGACTTCGTGAACGCGACTGCACGGCGGCTCGACGTGATATTCGGGACGGAAGATGACTGGCTCGCGCTGAGCATCTCACAGGCGGACTTCACGGGCGCCACCGTGCTGGTCGAGGGCATCGACACGTCGGCATTGCTGCGGCTGGACTTCGAGGCGAGCGTGAAGGGAACCGAGGGGGTATACGGCTGGACGAAGGGCTAGGAGAGGCACAAAAACGAGTGCCCGGGGGTTCGCCCGCCTCAGCGATTCAAGTCGGCGCCGGACGTGCTGCCGCCGCCGAGCCCCCGCGGCACCAGCACAGGAGGCACAGCATGGAAATCACCCGTTACAGGGACACATCGCCGGACGAAGCACGCTGGCTCACCATCGAAGGTGAGGCCCGCATCAAGGTCTTCCCCTTCTCGAAGCCGTCCGCAGTCGTCGCGCTGAACATCCTCAGGAAGAAGCACGGCAAGAAGATCGGGATGAATTCGGTTGAACAGGTCAAGCGCGACTTCGAGGTGATGGCCCGGTTCGCCGCGGAGCACCTGATCGAGACGTGGGAGGGTTTCACGTGGAACGGCAAGGCATTCCCGTTCACGGTTGACAACGCGATCAAGCTGTTCGACAGGCTCCGCTGGGCCTACAAGGATGTGATCGAGTTCGCACAGGCCGAGCACCGCGAGCTTGCCGAAACGGACGAGGAGGCAGCCGAGGCGTTGGGAAACGACTGACCTTCGCACTCAAGCTGTCGAAGGCGTCGGCGGCGGGCCGAAAGAGTCTCGAAGACCAGACTCCGGAGATTCCCGACGGCTACGACCTTGAGTGGGTAGCGTTTCAGCGGCTAGGGACGTGCAGGCAGTTGGGCATGTCCGTGGGTCCGATTCCATGGACGGCGGTGCATGAGTATGCGCGGAATTGTGGATTGGGTCCGTTGGCCGCCGAGCGGTTCCATCGGGTGATCGAGCACCTGGACGCCGTCTACATGAAGTGGCTGGCGGACGAGCGCGAGAAGAAGCCGCGTTCTGTGGCGAAGAAACCGCATTGGCGGTAGGTTTCTCGCACACCCACCATCCAAAAAGGGATTTCACCAGAATGGCAAAGTGGACAAACGGAAGAATCGAGTCGCGAAACCCGTTGAAGCGCTGGCTGTGGCGGCATCCGCGCATGTTCGCATGGAACCGTGAAGGCACCGACATCACCGGCCCGATGTTATCGCCAGGCGCAGGCATTGTCCGGCTGGCGTTGGCACGATGGGTGCTCCGGTAAGCGGCAACCGCTGTTGCGGCTCCAGAAGAAGGCAGTCGCTCCGGAGGCTTGAGGCGCGACCAAAATGGCCGTAGAGATACTAGCCCTTGGCATCGACTCCAGCCGCGCGCGACGCGGGGCGGACGAGTTTTCGCGCTCGATTGATCAACTGAACGCCCGGCTGCTGCGGTCGGAAGCGCGCGTGGGGGCACTAAGCGCCCGGCTCCAAACCACAGGCACCCAGATGGGTGCCGTGGGGAGGGCAGCAGACCAGTTGAATCCGAGACTCAGGCGAGCAGGCGGAAGCGTTGACTCGATGTGGAAGCGGGTCCTCAGTCTTGAGAACACGCTGCACGACGCGAGGCAGGGCCTTGTCGCGATGACGGCCTTTCTGGCAGCCGCAGCCTTCGTCACGGCCATCTTCAAGGCCATCCAGAGGTTCTCAGAGTTGGAGGCCACGCTGGCACGTGTCACGGGGCTGCTAGGCGCTTCCGAAGGGGCAATCGCCGGATGGGGATCGACGGTCAGCCAGGTAGCGATTCGCACGGGGAGGCCGGTTGGCGACCTGAGAGAGACCTTGGAGCAGCTTGCCGAAGAAGGAACCACGGGCCTGCGGGCGACAGCAATCCTGAGAGAGTCGGCGGTCGCATCGGCGGTGGGAATCGGAGAGGTTGGCGAGATCGCAAGAACGACCGCCATCGCCCTGCGCGAGTATCGGGGTGAGCTCGGTGATGGCGGACAGGTACCGGAGTTGCTGTTCGGAGGCACCGGCGAAAGCCGGTTGGGTCCCGAGGCATTCCGTGAAACCGTCGACAAGCTGCTGCCCTCCGCAGCGGCGGCAAACGTCGAGTTCGAGAGGATGATTTCGCTGATCGTTGCCATGTCGAACAGAGGCGAGACGGCCGCAGGCATCGTAGAAAGGCTCAGGACGGAGTTCGGTCGGCTCGAGAACAGCGCCGATTACGACATCCTGGGTTCGCTCGGGGTCCCTGAAGCGAGCTTCGAAGACACGTTGGACCGCGTGGCGCAACAGTCTTCGGAAATAAGGCAGACGTGGCAAGACACCACAGACACGATCAATATTGAGGCGAAGCAGGCTCTGGAGTCGCTGATTTTCCTGTGGGACAGGTTCATCAAGCGGTCAGAAGGCTTCTTCGGGTTTATCTTCAGGCAGGTAACAAAGGGTGCCGAGAGAGCAGTACTCCGGGATATTGCCGATTTCGACGTTAATGAGGACTCGATTTCGCAGGCCTTGGACGCCTACCAGGAACTCATCAGGCTCCAGACGGAGGCAGCCGGCCTGGTCAACAGAAGTGCCGCGCGGAACGTTTTGTCGAGCCTGTCCGAAGACATCCGGGCGGTGACTGGAGTGGCGCCGGAGGAACTGTTGGCGGCCGGCGAGCAGGCCAGGGCCTACGCGGACGCGCTTCAGCCGACAATCAAGCCCTTGCAGGATGTCAAAGACGGGACGGAAGACCTTCGGGACGTGCTGGTGTCCATCGGTCAGATTCAGGATCCGTTCGGCTCGTTCAGGGAGAACCTGGCCAAGATGGACGCGGACATCACGCGCTTGAACGCCCAGTTCGACCGCGCGGGCGTATTGCTCGGACAGTTGGTGGTGGAAGACGCCGTGGAGGGATACCGCGACATCTTGCAGGCACGGCTCGAGGCGGTCATGGCGTTCGCCGGTGCACTGAATGCCGCAGAGAGGACACAGGCCCAGGGCCGACTTGGCGTCCCGCGGGAGTTCGTGGTCCCCATCCGCAGCGTCGGCTTCAGCAATCAGGCCCGCACGGACGAGGACCGACGCCAGATCGAGGCCCGCAGGGCTGAGCGGAACGCGGCCTATCGCACGGAGATCGCGCAGGCGAAGCGCATCGGTCGACAGGTCGGACAGTCGTTCGCCGACGCCATGCTCTCCGGCGAGGCGGACAGGATCGGTGCAGCGTTGGGCGGGGGCGTGGGGGGCGGTCTCGGCGAACTGGCAGGCGAAAGCATCGCCAGTGACATTACTGGGACCCTGGGCACGGCCGTCGGGGCTGCGGCCGGACCGATCGGCGGCGCATTGGGGAGCGTGCTCGGATCCGCGATCGGCGAACTGATCGGCGGTGACGATCCAGAGAGCAGGCGTTTGGCCGAACTCAGCAAGGCAAACACGAAGGCGCTCCAAGAGATGACGGCAGGACTTCGGAACACACACGAGGTGTTCGCGGGGCTTTCGGGCTCCCTGTTCACCGACGCCCAAGCGGCAGTTGCGCAAGCGCAGCTGGCGAGATCTCGCCCAGGTGCGCGCGAGGGTGGACGCTCCGCGGTCTACAGAGGCACAGGCCTGCCAGGGGCGGTGCTGGAGTCGTCGCTGTTGGCTGCCGGGCGCACAACCGTGGAAATCGAACACCTGTTCAGATCCTTCGGCCTCAGCCTTGCAAATACGGGCGAGAACTTCCGGATCCTGGACAGCGAGGCGCAGCAGCTTGCCGAGGCGCTGAAGCTGTCGCAGCAGGCGTTCTACGAATCGGCGCAAGGCCAACTGTCCGCAGCGGGCCGTATTTCGGGCCTCTTGGACGAGAGCGCAGCCGAACAGGCCAGCAGGCTTGCCGATGCACTGACGGGGCCGGGAGGTATCACGGGCGGACTCAGAGACGCAGTACTGGCCTCCATAGCAGACCAGGACTGGCAGCGCGTGGTGGATCTGCTCGGCGACCAATTCGACCTGAGCCAACTGGGCGATTTGAGTCTCGACGAGTTCCTGAACTACATCGGGCAGATCGAGAGCTTGGGAGACGCGGCGGGCGATGCGGCGGACGAGCTCAGGGCCACGGCGAATACCCTGAACGCACCGAGCGGCTTCCGGGCCGCGCTGCACGAGTATCTGGCCGCGGACCCAGAGAGCTTCAGTACACAGGCAGCCGAACAGGCGCGCCGGGCAAGCGAGTCGGTATCGTCCAGCCGGGGTGACACGTGGAACTTCCAGCCCGGGGCGATCCAGATCGACGGCAGGGACAAGGATGGCGCGGAGTTGCTCGATGAAATTGCGCGCGCGTCTCGAGAACTGGCGGACAGCGGGGGTTATCCGCCCGAAGTCGTATGAGCCTGGCAATCGGCGGAACCACGATCCCGCTTGCGTCGATGAACGAGTCGCAGCCGGTCAGAATCGGCGGCGACTACGCCCGCAACTCGGAGGGCACGCCAGCCGACCAGGGCTACGGGATGAAGCGCGTGTTCCGATGCGTGACGGTATTCATGGACCCCGACGAGTATACAGCGGTCATGGCGAAGCTGGAGCTTCGTTCGGAGCAGCCGCTCACAGGTACGGGGGCACCGTTCGCGATGGGGCGGGTGAAGGTGCTCGGGAATAGCGTGCGGAGCGGTGCTGGTTTCCAGCGGGCGGTGCGGTTCGAGTTGCTGGAGGGGGGCCGCTAGGATGTCCCTCACGATTGGCGGCGTATCGGTTCCTGCTTCGCAGTGCAACGAGACGGGGCGGTGGCATGCGGGCGGCGATCACCAGCGCATGGCAAGCGGGGCATTGGGCAACTCGACACGCGGGACGCTGCGGGTATTCACGGTCGTGACAGAGTTTCTGCAGGACGAGGACTACGTGGCATTGCGGGCGAAGCTGGATCTTCGGACGGAGCAGGTAATCACGGGCGAACTGGTAGACGTGTCAAAGGCGTTCGTGCAGTTTCGCGGGACCAACTACCGGACGGAATACGACGCGGGTGCGGAGATCGTCACGCGGTCGGCGCGGTTCGAGTTGTTGGAGAGTGAGCGGAGGGCGGCATGAGGGCGCTTACTACCGCGCAGAGGGCGATTCTCGGTTCCCGAGACCGCTTGACCTACCTCAAGGTGGTAGCGGGCACGGAGGACCTGAGCGCGTGGCTCGTCGGCGCGACATGGGAGGCACAGTTGGACGCCGGCGCGGGCAAGGCGACAATCCGGCTGAACGCAAAGGACCCGGACGGCAATCACGTCGCCCCCCTGATAGCGTCAATCCTGCACGTCGGGCAGAGGCTCAAGATCAACCTCGCGAACCGGGAGACGCCGGGAATCCCAGCAGACGCCGACTACACCGAGGTCTACGACGGCGAAATCGCAGACGTGAGCTGGCCAGCGGCAGAGGTGACGGTCACCTGCCGCGAGCGGGGAATGGCCAACGCGGCGACACAATGGGTCGAGGACGAGACGGCTTACGGCACGGAAGAAGGGAAGGCACTTCACCTCGTGATGCGGGACGTGCTGGCCGGGTGGCTTCCAGGAAGCAGCTTGGTCGTCAAGGGCGGAGACAGCGAAGCCCCCGGGTTCTTGATCCGGGCCTACAATCAGAAGCAGGAGCCGGTACTACGGGCACTGGAAACGCTCGCCTCGCTCGCAGGCTGGACAGTGCAGCAACGGTGGGACCCGGACACGGAAGCCTTCGCCCTGACGCTCCTGAGGCCCGACAGGGAGGGAACCGTTGCAGACTGGTCGTTCACGATGAACGATTACATCGACATGACCGAAATGAGGACGGGTCTCGACAGGGTCCGGAACGTGGTCGATGTCGAGTGGAGCGACGATGAGGGAACGCACCGGACAACGAGGTCGGACGGAGCCTCGATCGCCAGGATTGGCCGCCGGTGGATGAGGCACGGCGCGACAAGCCAGATCGACACGGAGGAAGAGGCGGTCACGCTTGCCGAGGCGATCCTGTCGGACCTGTCGCTGCCGAACGTTGACGTGACGCTCGAGACGGGACTGTTCTGGCCTGTCGAGTTGAGCGACCTGTTGCAGCTGCCCGCCGACATGCGGCACTGGACCGCCTCGCAGAAGCTGGGCGTGGTCGGGTACCGTCACGAATGGAGCGGACCGAAGGAGGATCGTTCATTCATCCGCATGAGCGGGAAGCCGTCGGCGGGCAAGGCAAAGTGGATCACGGTGGCGGTGCCAGTGCCGGAGCCCGTGGCCGGCGAGATCACCTATAACGGGCCGAAGGTGCAGTCCTTCAGCATCGGGATCGTCAACTATCGCGTGGTAGGACTCCAGAATGTGAAGACCACGGTGCCCGATGCGACGCTGGTATGGCGGCTCGACGACGGCCCATGGCAGGACGGGACAGTCGCCGCGGATGCCTCGGACGCCCCGACACTCGCCCAGGACAGGGTCACGTTCGTGGACACCCCCGAGGGACGAACGTTCCTGATTCTGACAGTCGGATGGGGCACGGGTGCGCATTTCGTCACCTTCGCGTCTCGCACGGGTACAGAAGCTGCCTATGTGTACACGACTCGCGTATCGATTCCGCTCACGGGCGGGGCATCACTTGAGGATGCGAACAGGGTAGTGACCGAGCCCCCTACCGCCGCATCGACGGCGGGGGATCCACCGGGGACGCTTTATCACCAGCTGGAGGAATAGATGAAGGCTACTCTTCGCTCGCCCGCGAGCCTGAACGGCATTCCCATGCTCAACACACTGTCCGCCTATGGGCTGACCCGTGCGCTGGATGCCCTGTTCGGGGATGGGGACGCACTGGACACGCTCGCCATTCGGGCGGGCAACACAGAGCTGGCGGCCACCCTCGATGACGGATTTCCGAAGCTGGGCAACACGGGGGTCCTCTATCAGGCGAGCTTCATTCTGCCGGGCGACAACACGAACCAGGTAGCCGCAGCTTCGTTGAACGTGCACGACGGGTCCGACGTGGTATGGACGACGCAGGCCGAGTCTTTCGTCGTCTCGACCAGTCCGAACCCCGTTCCTTCCCCCATCACGCTTCTTGGCGGCCAGCCCTACGTCTTCCTCTGGGAGCTGGTCGGCAATATTGACACCCGCTTCACAGGCGATGACAGCATGCTCGGATCCGGCATCGAGGCGTTGAGCATCACGAACAGCGGCCAGAACCTCGTGCAAAACATCGCCGGACTCCGTAGCGATTCGTACGGCTCCCCCGAGGTGCAGCTTTGGGGGCCTGATCCGATGAGCGGTTTGCCGCCGGGCCCGGGTGACGAGGAGGGGCCGGGAGCCTACGATCCGGACCGGGTGATCCTGCGCGAGCGCATCACCGACGTGACTCCGACCGTTGCCGCAAACGAGGTGAGTTTCGCCTTTCGGATGCCGGCGCTCACGGACGGAGGACTCTTGGGAAACAGGTACGGGGTGCTTCTCGTCGGGACGACCCGGGTGCTTGGCGTGGAGGATCTCGGCCCGGTCGGTCCCCGGACGGAGGACACCCAGGATTCAACAGCGATCCTGACGCTGACGTCGCCGTCGGGCTAGCCGATGCCCGGATGGCTGGGAGATCGCCGGACCGTCGATCGCTGGATCAAACGTGCGGGCGGCAGTGTTGGACGGGTTGTACGATCCTGGCTGAAGTTCGCGGACGGCTCGATTGGGCTTGTCTATCAGCGGGTCTCGATCCCTATTTATGCTGCTACCGAGCGTGTCGCCACCCTTGTTCGCTGGTCCCTTCGGTCTGTTTCCGTTCCAGTCTACGCCGCGACCGAACGCATTGCAACGGCCATTCGCTGGACGATTCGGCCGACTCTCGGTCCCGTCTACGCGACTACGGAGCGGGTGGCGACACTCGTTCGCTGGGTGATCCTTCCGCTGACCCGTCCCGTCTACGCGGCGACGGAGCGCATTGCCACCATGGTTGCCTGGGCCATCCCTCCTCTCGCCGCCCCGGTCTATGCGGCAAGCGAGCGTGTGGCGGGAATCGTTCGGTGGACTATTGCCGTTCCCATGCTGGAGGTTCCGGTATTTTCCGTCATCGGCCGGACTTCATCCGCGGTGATTTCGGTGTCCTCGGGCGGGGGCAAGCGGCCTGACGGCTATCAGGTCTGGTACGGAACGGATCCGGACCCCGTGGCCAATCGTGTCAGCCGTCGTTTCTACAAAGGCTTCGGGCCGCACCAGGAATCCCTCGGTGGGAGGTTCGCGGGCAGCTCCATCTGGTATTTCGTCGCCCGTGCAGTGCGTGGACCCGACATCATCAACCCTACCGAAGTGGGGCCGTGGACGGTGATCCTGCGGGTGAAAATCGGAGACGAGCCGCCGATCTGGATTGCGATTCCGAACCAACTCGCGAACCTCGGCGCCGATGATACGGTGCTGAACATCTATGACAAGGTAGCCGACTCGAACAACGAGGACTCGACGCTGACGATCGTTCCTTGGTCCGACGATACCGACGTGGTTGTTCCCTCCATCTCGGGTGGGATCCTGACCCTCGACTGGGGCGCAGTCGCGGGTTCGGCGACGGTCACGCTGACGGCCACGGACCCGGACGGCAACGAAGGCAAGGGAACCGTGCTGTGCATCCTGAACGACCCGTGCGCGGGGCTGGCCGTGTCGCTCGACGGCGAGATCGAGGACGAGCCGGAGATTCCGATTATACCAGGCGATGCCAAACGGTCGTGGTCTGTACAGCCGGCAGTTTTTCGTGGAAACCGCGTGGTCTTGCAGTCTCCGAATCGCATACGAATGCCTGATGGTCTGGTTGCGCGAGATGGCGGCGGGTATCTGTTTGGTATACGCCTGGAAAAACAAGGCACAAATTGGCGATTCAGCCTCGATGTGGACCAGACCGCAGACGGCCCAACACGCGCAGATCTTGTGACTGATTGGGAAACAAGATCGGATGCCCTGCAACTTAATGCTTCCGGACGTACTTTGTCTCTTCCCGGTCCAAACAGTGGCTCATGGGCTGTGAGGGATGTGATGGAACCTTATATCGTAATTGCCACCGATTCCGCTTTGAATAACCGCATACAAGCTTTTGTAGAATATGTGGATGGTCTATCAGTCAATAATTTGAATATTACGGCGACTTTCTACTGGTTCGGGAAGCCATGATCGAAGATTTCGACCTTATCGGCACTCGCAGGGACATTCGGCTGATGACGGCGGCATCGTCGAATGCGTCGGCGCCGAACCTGTCTGTCAGTCGGGTCCGCGGTGACGCGCGCTTGAGCGCCGCGATCGTCGATCTGACCGACCCCATCGGGAAGGGCGTCCGCGTCACCTTCACGGGCAGCACGCCGACGAACGCCGTTACCGCCGTGTTCGAGATCGTCGCCCGTGTCGTCTGCACTCACGACCCGACGAAGACACGGGAACATCGGGCGCGATTCACGGTGACGAAGAGGGGAACGACGAGTAGCGGTAACAGACCACCGAGACTCTCCGGGTGGTCAACGGCTGCCATGAGCCTCGCAACCGGGGCCAGGGACACCCGAAGCGGCACAGCTTCTGATCCGGACGGCGATGCCGTGACGGTCAATGCATCATCCTCGAACACGGGTGTCGCCACGGTTTCCATTGCCCAGGGGACACTACCCGGTCAGTGGATAGCAACGGTTTCCGGGCTCTCCGCTGGTAGTGCGACGATCACCGTCACTCCGAATGATGGGACCGTGGATGGCACGCCTATAACCTTCACGGTGACCGTGACCGGCGCCCCAGTGCCCTGTCCCGGCACACCCACCGTGGCCATATCGGGATCCGGCTTGATCCGTACGCTCACTGCGAGTCTCACGAACAACCCCTCGGGGACGGTGCTGGATACCCAGTATCGGCTTCAGGGGGCTTCCGGCTGGACGACCGGCTCACAGATCAACGGGTCTGCGGGAGAGAGCTACCAGTACCGTGCCAGAGCACGAAAGACGGGCTGCTCGACCACATACTCGAGCGTGGGGCTGTTTACCTTCGAAGGCTCCACCGATCCGTGTGACGGCCTCACCGTCAGGGTCAGCCTCGATGGCAGCAATACGATCGAGCGTGACCAGGGCGACAGTGCTCTCGAAAGGGGCGTCACGGTGGATCGTCTGTCCTCGAATGCGATAGCGGGTGACCCCACCGTGTCTCGCGACAGCGGAAGCTCGGATATCACAGCCGAGATGAACGACGACGATACCGCGGTTATCATCAGCGTGCCCTCTTCGGGGGTTACCTCTAGGATCACCACTCACTTCATCCTTTCCGTGACGGCGAGATGCAGAACGGACTCCAGTCGCACGGTTCCGGACACCGATCGGTTCACTGTCCATTGCGATCCGCCCGACGATCCGTGTGACCGTGTCGGAAGTCCGTCGAATCTCGATCTGCGTGTGTTGGGCAACCTCGTGGCAGCGGGCAATACCGCTACGCTAAACGCCAGCGCCGATGCGGGTAGCGGATCGGACAGCACGAGGGTGAGCGCCGAGGTCACCAGCGGGGCGGACAAGGTGCGTGTCAGCGGCGCGCAGACGGCCAACGGCGACGACATCGACCTAGACTTCACGTTGACGCCCTTGGCCGAAGGGGCAGCGACAATCAGGGTCACCTTCACGCCTCGAACGGGATCAGCCTCGTGTGCCGCAAGCGCGGTAAGCATGGACATCAACGTGTCCGTGGCGGCCGAACCGAATCCCTGTGAAGGTGCCGGGGTGGACTTGTCCCCGCGCAGTGCGACGGCAGAGCTGCGGTGGACCGCTTCCAGCCCTCCCTCGGTTGCCGAGGTCTATTTCACCATGGCCTCGCGCGGTCCCGCCGTTCTTCAGAACCCGACTGCCCAGGAGAGCGACGCCAACGTTTCCGTGTCGATTCGGCAATCTTTGATGCCGCAGTTGGGAACCCATGTTCTAGTGATCAGTCCCGTAGGGACCCCATCCTCGAACAAGACCGTTCTCGTGACTGTCACCGCCCGGGCCACATGTGGCGGGGAGAACCACCTCCTGGCTGCCAGCGTTTCGGTTTCGGTGGTTGCTCCACCCGCGAACAGTCCTCCGACGATTACGCCTGCGACCATTGGCTCCGCGTCCAGCCGGATAGAGTTCCTCGAGGGGCAGAGACGGACCTACACGC
Organism: Deltaproteobacteria bacterium; assembly: GCA_026710965.1. Classification (GTDB taxonomy): domain Bacteria; phylum Desulfobacterota; class Binatia; order UBA9968; family JAJDTQ01; genus JAJDTQ01. The sequence goes on from JAPOQB010000534.1 coordinate 18,731, forward strand.
TGGCGATCAACGATCCGGACGGGACCGTGGGCGTTGATGATCTGGGGGTTCGCAACGCCGGCCCGTTCTCCGTGGAGTTCAGCGAGAACGAGTTCATCCCGGGCAGCATCAGTATGGAGGTCACCGCGAACAGCAACGCGGGGAACCGCACTGGGACCTTCTATGTGCGGGTGACCGACGACGAGGGGGCTTACGACGAGCTAGTCTTCTATTGGGAGACGATGGAGCCTCCGAACAATCCGCCGACGTGGCGGGGGCCTGCCTTGCAAGTCGTTCCTGCGCTGGTCGGTGATCCCAACCGTCCGCCGGGAACGCCTGCGACCTACCAGGTGAACTTCGCGAGCTGGTTCAGCGATCCGGGTGATACGCTTACCTACACGGGTCCCAGCTTTACGCTGATTGGCGCGACGTGGCGGTACAGCAGCTCGGGAAGCGTTCTGACTTTCTTGAGGACTCCTGCAGGGGGGAGCAGCATCACGCTCAGCTTTAGCGCCCGCGATACGGCGAACCAGTTGGTCAGCGGCAGAGTGCGCTTCGAGACTGAGTCCGGAGGCTTGCCATGACGCAACAGATTGCAGAGACAAGGGAATCGGACTAGAATCAGAACATGGCCTTCACACCCGGAAACATAGACCTGGGGCGTAACCGCAGCGCGTCAAAGCTCACGCTCGGCGCCGACGGATCGATGGTCGAGGCGGCGCTCCCGGTAACGAACAGAGCGGTCGATCTGGTCGCTGCCCTCGACTTGCAACCGGACGTGAGTTATGTCGTCGAGGTCGTGAACGGTTCCATCGAGATGTTCTGGGGCGCCGCCCCTCCAGGGGACATCGAGTCGTTCAGCGGCAGACCGCTCAACTCGAACGACGAGAACCCAACCAGAGAGGTCAGCTATTCGGACTCGGGTTCAAAGCTCTGGATCTGGGCGAGGAACACGCCAGCACGCCTAGTGGTCACAGAGGCCTAAACGCAAATGGGTCGCATCAGCGGCGGGTACGGGCGAGGCGGCAGCGGTGGAGGGATTCGGCAGGTAGCGAGGCTTCCCGCTCCGAAGAGGGGCCAGCTGGCGTACGTCAAGGCCGACTACCAGGAAGGCGGGCCATACGCGGCGACAGACTTCGATCTGACGATCATCGCCGGGGCGAACGCACTCAACAACAGGATCGGCTACGGGGCGGCAGGCCAGACGGACGGAGCAGCGGGATCGCTGGAGACGCCAGTACCGGGACTCACCGCCCTGGTCTACACAACCGGCAACGGAACCTTCCATCTCAGGTTCGATGGGGAATACACGGCCCTGCTGGGTGGCTTCGACAACCTGTTTCTACGAATCGGCACCGACCAGTATACCCTGGTCAATCGTGGCGACCTATTCCAAAGCGAAACTGACGCCAATCGGCTCGCTGTGGCTGATCGCTGGGCAGCAGGCGAAGAGGTCACGTTCAGGATCTTCACCAACGCAGGCGGCACATCCGGGCTGACCCCCGAGGGGCTCCGCGCAATCGGGGATCCAGGCAGTCCGCGTGGCGGTGACCTGATCCCCCAGGGGTTCTACCACGTCGATGAGGAGTCCAGCGAGTGGGTACACGGCATCGGCGCAGGAGGCGGACTGTCACTCCGCTCGCCTCCGGACGAGTTCAGCCATGCCAACCGCGCCGGAGCAGAGGCCGCTCGAGACGCGGCCATCACGAACGTGGCCGCCACGCTGGCGGAGTTCGACGCGAACCCGAACCTCGCGATCATCCTCACGATCACGGGGACCAACCCGAAAACGACCGTTTGGCAGGTGCGCCGAGGCGGTGACTGGGCCGATGTAACCGGAGCAGTGAGGGGGCCGGGAGGGGCGCCGGGGTCAGCCGGGAACGTCACGGCGGTGGTCGCCGCGGTTGACGGGAACCGACGCCTGACGGTCGCGGTGACCAACTCGGACGGGTCCACGGTAACGAGCGACCCGGCCGTACTGCCCGCGGCGGCGGCTGGCGGCGGCGGTGGGGGCGGAGGCACAGGGCTGCTGTTCTTCGAGATCGGATCCTCGGCCTCACTGACGAACCACGAAGCACTCGCGGCCAATGGCGAGATGCTGATCCGCGCGACCAGCAACTTCACCCACAACGGCAATGCGGTGAAACGCGGCGACGTCTGGTACTACCGTCACCGTGAGGCCAATGGGGTGATCAGTGAGGATTTCCAGCTGGTCATGCGTCCGCCGAGCGGCGTCCGGCTAGCAGTGGTCCCGTCGCCCGCTGCGGTAGACAAGGCGAACCTGCCGGGACAGTGGAACGTCACTCTCTTCTTCCCGGCGAACGCCTATCCGACCGCCACCAAGGCAAAGGTGATCTTCGGGGGCGTGGAGCAAACCGTGGCGCTGGCGCGAGCCATCGGGGAGTCCGGCACCGAGGTTGTGTTCCGGTTCAGCATCACGCCAGCCATGCGGGCGGCACTCGTTGCGCTCGGGGACCACAGCCTGACTTCCCTGGTCGTGGCATTACTGGATGCGGACGACTTGGAGCTTGTGGAGGCGGATGTCGGCATCGGGGTGCTGCCCGGCGCGTCGCACGTTGCCACCGTTGTCTCCAAGGCCGCCGACTACCAGTTGGTGGAGGGGGACCGGGGCAACACGATCCGGTTCACAGGCAACGCGGCACGAAGGGCCACCGTGAGCGTTCTCCGCTCCGGTTGGTGGTGCAGGCTGCTGAACACGACCTCGGCGGACCTGATCTTCGATGTCGGGGTCGCAGGCCGCATAGAGGGCGCGGGCCAGACGGCCACCGTGCCTGAAGACGAGGCGATCACGGTCCAGTACCTCGGGGCATCCACCTGGGCGATCCTCACCAACACGGAGAAGGGGGCGGGGGGGGACGACTCCGGTTCCGGGGCGACCCCACGCGACCTTGAGCTTGTGGCCGATGCGCGCTCCACGGCGGTGGACAGCGGTGCCGTATCGGGCGAAGCCAACCTCGTATTCCCTGCGACGTACACCGAATACCGGAACTGGGAGATCGTGGTCGGTGACGACAACAACACGATCGACACCCTGAGGGGCCGGAACGCATGGCTGGCCGAGCAGCAGGATAGCGACAACATCCGGTTCGGGTTCCTCGACAAAGACGAGGCCGGTTCCCGGCAGTGGCTGACGTGGACCCCGAGCACCCGGACCTGGGACTTCGGCAAGCAGGGCACGGCCGCGAACAACGTGAGGATCAAGGCGGCCCGGCTCTACGACAACGGCGGCGGTGGCAGTGGCGAGCCGGGCGAGATCCCGGACGATAGCATCACGCCCATCAAGGCCATGGCGGATGAGGTAGCCCAGAAACAGGCGTGGCGGGCGCGGTTTGGGTCTGCGCGGATAACAGCCGGGGACACACTCCCGACAGCAACCGAGCGCAGCGTCAATGACTTCCACGTCTTCACGCAGGACGTGGCTGCCGGGCTTGTGTGGAGCAATCTTGCCGACGGCTCCAATCTGACGGCTGCGATGGCAGGAGACGTTGGGCTAGCAACGGCCCGTGGCTGGCTCCGGCTCGGCAACTTCATCAGGGGAAACGACGCGCTCAGGGCGTCCATTGACGCCATTGAGGCGCAGTTAGCCAGCCTGGTAATCCCCGGACCTTCGGTGACGGCTCACAAGCTCGGCAAGGGTGGGCCGCGCGGTGTTCAGGGCGACTGGCTGGTACGGATCCAGAACCCGCCTGCAGGCACCAACCGGCTACGCATCGTCATGCAGGGAGGCGTCGTCCAGGACTGGGCTGCGTATGTTCACGACGACGAGGTTTTGACCGTCGTGACGGTGGACGCCACTACTGCGACGAACATCAGGAACAACGCCGGAGCCAACGGTTACCTGACCGTTCAGGCGCTGTTCAGGCAGGACGCGGGCGCGACGGTGGCGGACCCGGAGGGTATTGGGATTCTGCCGTCGTTCGAGTCGCCAGTGGGCGCGTCCCCTGCCGTGCTGCCGAGGGGGACGCACACCATCGACGTGCTGGTCGTCACCGATGCCGGCACGAACGCTGAGCGCCAGCACTCCCGGCAGGTGCTCGTCTCGCGGCTGGGAGCTGAGAAGCGTTGGATCGTCGAGTCCGGGAACGCCCGGGACCCCAATGTTGAGCGCGACGTGGCGGTCGATCTCACATACGTCCCCGCCACTCGAACGTTGACCTATGCGAAGGTTGGCAGCCAGGGCGATGTCGGTGCCCCCAACATTATCGCCATCGGAGAGTCATAATGGCCCACGAACGCGAGCCACTATACGACCGGCTCTTCGAGCGCATTCCAGACTGGGCTCTCAGTGAAACAGCGTTCGTCGTCTACTGGCTCCTGATCCTATCCGGGCTAGCTGTCGCGACGTTCTTCTCGACGGTGCTTCAGGTTGTCGTACTGGCTGGATTCATCGCTGTAGTCGTATGGGGTTTCTGGTCGGTACTGACTTTCTGGAGGCACACATGAGCGCCGCCCAAACCAAGGTCATCAGCCTAGTTGAAGCACTGACGCCACGCGCTTCCCGCGTCGCCGAGCTCGTAGCCTCTCGCATCCCCGACCCCGGCCTCTGGGGCGGCTACCGGGCCAGTCAGGGCCTGATAGGCGAACTGCGGTTCTCGACCCTGCTGACATTCCACCGCCCCGGCCAGCCCCATGCCGTCCTCGTCTTCCGCAACCCCCGCATGGCTGGCATCCGGCAGATCGACTGGGGCGAGGCGGTAGTCCTCGAAGAGAACATCTCGCAGCGGTTCGCATCGTCGATCTTGCTCAACGAGCCGGTCGGGTACCGCAAGCAATTGAGCCACACGTTCTCCAAGACCGTCAGCCTGCTGGAGCAGGTAAAGGCCGGGCTCGAAGCGACGCTGAAAGTCGGCGGCGAGGTAGGCACCCAAGGGGGCATCCACGGCGTCACGGCGAAAGTGTACGCTGAACTCACGGCGAAGATCTACGCCGAGTATCAGCGGCAGTGGGGCTCTTCGGCAACGGAGAGCGACACCGTGACCGACGAGATCACGCGCACGGTAACGCCGGAGGAACTGGTCGATGGACCCGTTTCAATCGACTACGAGGCGGCCCGCTCGCTGAACAGGGAGCAACGGACAATCCGCGCCACGTGCGACTACGAGCACACGGTCGAGCTGATCGACGAGAGGCAGGGACTCAGGCCGGAGGGCCGCCCCTTCCTGCAGGAGATCTGCGACACATGGGCGGAATTCCGTGAGGTCGTGCAGGGGTTCGCGCCCCGGAACCGCGAGCGGGAGCTTGAAGATGGACGCAAGGTGCCCGTGCCCG
>JAPOQB010000364.1 GCA_026710965.1 Deltaproteobacteria bacterium
CACCGGACCGGCGCTTGCGGCCGCGGCCGTGGACTGCCTGTTCCTCCCCTGTCTCGCGCTCGCCGTGGCCGTGCCGGTGGTTGGAGCCCGCAACTGGCGTAACCTCAAGGTGGTCGCCGTGGTGATCCTGCTGGCGGCGGCCAACCTGCTGTTCCACCTCGAGTACGCCGGTCAGTGGGCGCTGCCGCGGACGAACGGAGCCGCACGGCTGGCCCTGGACCTGTTCGCGCTGATGGTTGCGTTGATTGCCGGCCGGGTGATCCCCGCCTTCACCGCCAACGCCGTACCCTCGGCGCGTCCCCGGAGCAACCGATGGGTGGACCTCGCCGCCTTCACTTCCCTCGGGGTTCTCGCCGTCGCCGGACCCGGCGGTCCATGGCTGGCGGCGGTGGCGGCCGCCGGCGCGGTGGCGCATGGCGTCCGGCTCTGGCTCTGGGATCCCTTCGCAACGGTCCGGGATCCGTTGCTCTGGGCGCTGCCGTTGTCCTACGGGTGGCTCGTGGTCTCCCTGGCCCTGCGCGCCCTCTGGCTCGCCGGCGCGGGGATTCCGGCGGCATCGTCCCTGCACGCGTTCGGCGTGGGGGTCATGGGCGGGCTGATGCTGGCGATGATGACGCGGAGCGCCCGGGGCCACACCGGCCGGGAGCTGGAGGCAGGACCCGCGGACACGGCGGCCTTCGTACTGGTGCACCTGGCCGCCGCGTTTCGGGTCTTGGGCACCTTGGTCGGCCCGGAGGCGGGCGCACTTGCCATCGACGCCGCGGCGCTCCTCTGGTCCGGGGCTTTTGCCGTCTTCCTCGTCGCCTACTGGCCTGTCCTCACACGGCCCCGCCTGGACGTGTGACCCGTAGGGCCGGTCCCGGAGCTTGCTCCGGATCGACTCTTGGTTCAAGAAGGACAGTGGACCGGATCGGCGCGACCGAACCCCGGCCTGTTGCCATATCGCGTTACGGACCCCATGCGACCCGAATTCATAGCCCTCGCCGCCGCCATCCTCTACTCCTGCGGCTCCATCACCGCGCGCATGGGGATGCACCACTCCTCCCCGTTGACCGCGGCCTGCGTGCTGCTCTTCCTTCGCACCGTCGTCTTCTGGGGCGGCGTCTACCTGACGGGCGGCATTCCCCACGTCGAATGGACGCCGCTGCTGCTGTTCGTCGGCCTCGGGGTGCTGCAGACCGCCACGAGCCTGCTCCAGTTGACCGGCATCCACCGGCTGGGCGCGGCGCGGGCCGAGCCCCTGCGCAACACCTATCCTCTGTGGAGCGCGGTCCTCGCCATCGCCTTCCTGGGCGAGCATGCGAGCTTCGGGATCCTGGCCGGGACCGTGCTGGTGGTGGGCGGCATCGCGCTCATATCCTGGCAACCCGCGGACTCGGGCCTGCGCTACCACTGGTGGGAGGCGATCTTCCCGCTCTTGGCCGCCCTGTTTGCCGGCATCGCGTTCCCGATACGACGCGTCGCCTTCGACATCTCCAACGAGCCTCTCTACTTCGCCGCCATCCTGGCCATCGTGTCGTTCGTGTCCTTGGGCCCGTACCTGGCCGTCCGGCTCCGCACCGAGGAACTCGTGCTCAACCGCCGCGCCGTGCCACCCTTCATCCTGTCGGGCTTCTTCGAATCCGCGGGTTCCCTCCTGTCCCTCGTCGCCGTGAGCCTGGGCCGCGTGGTGGCGGTATCGCCCATCGTCGCCTCCAGCCCCTTGTGGACCCTGATCCTCACCGTCGTCTTCCTGCGCGGCCTCGAGCGCATCAACGCCCGCACCGTCACCGGCACCTTCGCGGTCATGACCGGCACCATCTCCATCATCCTGAGCCGGTGACACGCTCCAGGTACGCCTGGATCAC
>JAPOQB010000536.1 GCA_026710965.1 Deltaproteobacteria bacterium
CGTGGTCTGGAGCATCTGGCGCGCCCATACCACGGAGCAGATGCTCGCCGGCGTCATGGTGGAGACCGCCAAGACCACGGCCATGGTCTTCATCATCCTGCTGGGCGCGGCGATGCTGACGGCGGCGTTCCGGGGTTTCGGCGGAGAGGAGCTGGTGAAGGAATTCCTGACCACGCTGCCCGGCGGTTTCTGGGCCCAGTTCATCGTGGTCATGGCGGTGATCTTCATCCTCGGCTTCTTCCTCGATTTCATCGAGATCGCGGTGGTGGTGGTGCCCATCGTGGCGCCGATCCTGCTCTCGGACCCGTCGGCCAACATCACCGCGGTGTGGCTCGGCGTCATGATCGGCGTCAACATGCAGACGTCGTTCCTCACGCCGCCGTTCGGCTTCGCGCTGTTCTATCTGCGCGGCGTCGCGCCCCCCTCGGTGCTGACAACCGACATCTACCGGGGCGTAGTCCCCTTCATCGCGCTGCAGCTCGTGGCCCTGGGCATCGTCGGTTTCTATCCTCCCTTGGTCAACTACCTGCCGGCGCGCACGTCGCTCACCGGCGAGACCGCGCCGCCGCCCCGGAACCCGCGCCTTCAGCGCTGCCTGGAACAGTATCTGTTCGAGCAGTACGACCGCGACGGCGAGACGATCCGGGCAAGCATCCGCACGGCCCAGGGCCTCGATACCAGCTACCTGCCGGAAAAGGTCCGCAAGAGCTTGACGGGCGGCATGGAGAAGGCCGCGCGCACGTTCGATCTGGTTTCGGAAGTGCGCCGCACCAGCGCGGAACGAAACGCGTTCGGCGAAACCTACAAATCCGTTCATGCCGTGGTCCGGCGGATCAACGCGCAGGAACGGCGAATCGACCGCGAGACGCGCGAGCTCCGGACCACCATCAGGCGACTGGGACGGGAACCCGACGCCGACGTGGTAGCGGGTTTGCGTCACGAGATCGAGGAGCTGAAGACACGCCGGGCGCGCGTTGAAGAAACACGCCCGGAGGGCGGCATGGAGATGCGCCGGCGCTACCAGTCCCTGGAGAAGAAGGAGAATCCCGCCCGCCGCAACTACCGGCGCAACGTCGACGACGCCGCCGCCTCCGTGCTGTCGGTGCGCGAGATGCTGGCCAAGGTGGCGGCCCTGGAGGCCGCCGGCCCCAAGCTCAAGGCGTTGCCGGAAATCCTGCAAGCGCAAACCAACCAGCAGTCGCAGTCCGCGATCCGAGACGCCGAGCGGGCCCTCCGCACCGTTCCCGGAACCCATGACTTGCGGAACCGCCTGTCCAGGGCGCGTTCCGACGCAAGGCGAGGCGCTTCCGGCCGCAAGCGCGCCGCGACCCGCCTGACCGAAGCCATCGCCCTGTACGAGCGCGAGCTGGAATGGCGCTCCCGCGCCGCCCGGGAACTGGACCCCGGCCTGGCCGCCTACGACGCCGCCCTCCGCGACACCATCGGCATCCGGCAACTCGAACGGCTGCCGACCCGGATCGCGAAGCCCGTGGCGGCCTGCCTGTCGCACCACCGCGACATCTCGTTGAGCTTCTAGCCGGGCGCTAAGCCAAGCCAACGTCGATTGCCGCCGAGTGAAGCGATGGCGCCCTTCGACTTCGCTACGCTACGCTCAGGACGAACGGTTGAGGGAGCCGGGTCAAAACCCAGTCAAAGGAGCCCGATCAAACTCCAGTTGAGGGAACCGAGTCAACCCCGTTCGCCCTGAGCGTAGCGTAGCGAAGTCGAAGGGCGCCATCTCCAGGGGCGTCGGCACAATGATCCGGGTTTTCCTCAACTCGGCTTGTTTCTGGAGTGGCTGGGACTCTCCCGATCATCATTGTCGCGGAACGCATCGTATCGATTCTCCACTCGAGCGCGAGGGCCACCGTGAGCAGCGGCGTCATTTGATACGAAAGTAAAGTGTTGATACGAGAATGAAATCGGAAAGAATTCAAGTAATTAGAAACGCATGTTCCAATTCCGTTCTCTTCCCTGGCCGTCTCGGCCCTCAGCCGACTTGCTGGATTGATGCCAAAACAACACGATTCCATCCTCTCCGGCTGCGTCGCACTGGATCTGGAGGTCGGCAGACACGACAGCGTCATTCACGCTTTCGGCGCTGTATACGCCAGCGACGGCCGGACCCTGACCCATTCGGGCGGCGCCCTGGACGCGGCGCTCGAAAGACTCGACGCGTTCGCTGAAGGCGCCTCCTTTGTCCTCGGCCACAACCTGATCGCTTTCGACCTGCCCCACCTGAAAGCGGCGAAGCCGGAGTTGCGACTGCTCCGGTTGCCCGCCGTGGATACCCTTCGCCTGAGTCCGCTGGCCTTCCCGCGCAACCCTTATCACCACCTGGTGAAACACTACCAGGACGGAGGGCTCCGGCGCCGGCAGTTGAACGATCCGGAGTTGGACGCCCGTTTGGCGCTGGAGGTGTTCGGCGACCAGCGTGAAGCGCTGGCGAAGGCGGAACCTGATCTCCTTGCGTCGTGGCACTGGCTCATCACGCCCGAGCCGGAAGGCGAGGACCGCGCCGTCGATGCTCTTTTCTCGGAGATCCGCGGCACACACCGCCCGGCGGACGCCGAGGCACGGGCCGTCATCCGCGCGCGACTGGAAGGCGCCGGCTGCGCCGTCCAGGCACAGGCGATGGTGGCGGCGGCTCGGACCGGTTGGGCGCTGGCCTACGCCCTGGCCTGGTTGTCGGTGGCCGGAGGCAACTCGGTGATGCCGCCCTGGGTGCGCCACCAGTTCCCGGAGGCGGGAAGACTGGTCCGCCGGCTGCGGGACATGGCCTGCACGGACCCCGCCTGCGGCTGGTGCCGGGAGCACCACGACCCGCGCAGGGAGCTCAAGCGCTGGTTCCGTTTCGACGACTTCCGTCCCGAGCCACTGGACGCCGAGGGGCAGCCAATGCAGCGGACCATCGTCGAAGCGGCCATGACGGGACGGCATGTGCTCGGAATCCTCCCCACGGGCACGGGAAAGTCGCTCTGCTATCAGATCCCGGCGCTGTCGCGCTACCAAAAGACCGGAGCGCTGACGGTGGTGATCTCGCCCCTGGTGGCGCTGATGGCGGACCAGGTCGCGGGGCTGGAGGCACGGGGTATCGGTTGTTGCGTGGCCGTCACCGGGTTGCTGTCGATGCCCGAGCGGGCCGACGCCCTGGACCGGGTGCGGCTGGGCGACGCCGGAATACTCCTCATCTCGCCGGAGCAACTCCGCGCACCTTCCCTCCGACGGGCCCTGGACCAGCGCGAGATCGGCGCCTGGGTGCTGGACGAGGCCCACTGCCTGTCTCGCTGGGGCCATGACTTCCGGCCCGACTACCTCTACGTGAGCCGCTTCATCCGCGACAAGGCCACCGCCGGCAAGCCGCCGCCGGTGTTGTGCCTCACCGCCACCGCCAAGCCGGACGTGGTGGAGGACATCACCCGGCATTTCCGCGACCGCCTTGGCATTGAACTAATGGTCGTCAACGGCGGCGTCGAGCGGTCCAACCTGACCTTCGAGGTCATGCCCACGTCCGGCGGCGAGAAATTCGCCGACATCCACCAGGTGCTGACACAATACCTGGCGCCGCAGCAGCCCGGCGGCGCCATCATCTATTGCGCGACCCGGCGACAGGCCGAGGAGGTCGCGGAGTTTCTGCAATTGAAGGGCGTGGCCGCCGACCTTTTCCACGCCAAGCTGCCGCCGGAGACCAAGAAGAGTGTGCAGCAACGCTTCATCGCCGGCGAACTGCGGGCGATCGCGGCCACCAACGCTTTCGGCATGGGCATCGACAAGCCCGACGTGCGGCTGGTGATTCACGCCGACATTCCGGGCTCGCTGGAGAACTATCTCCAGGAGGCGGGGCGCGCCGGCCGGGACCTCGCCTCGGCGCGCTGTGTGCTGCTCTACGCGGCGGACGACGTGGAGCGACAGTTCGGCATGTCGGCGCGCTCCCGCCTTACCCGGGAAGAGATCCACGGCATCCTGCGGGCACTGCACAGACTGGACCGCAAGAAACGCCTGGGAGGCGAGGTGGTGGCCACCACCGCCGAGATCCTCGGAGAGGACGAGGACCAAGCGTTCGAGCGCGACTCCGCCACCGACGATACCCGCGTGCGCGTGGCGGTGGCCTGGCTGGAGGAGGCGGCGCTGCTCACTCGTGAGGAGAACCGCGTACAGGTCTTCCCTTCGTCGTTGCGAGTGCAATCGGCGGAGGAGATCCGGGAGCGCCTCCGGAACGCGCCCATGACCCAAGCGTATCGCCGACAGTTGGAACTCGTGGCCGGGGCCTTGATCAACGCCAGACCGGACGAGGGCCTCTCCACCGACGACTTGATGGGAGTGTCCGGGCTCAGCCCCGAGGCCGTTCGTCACGCGCTTTACGACCTGGAGCGGCTGGGCATTGCCAGCAACGACACCGCCCTGACCGCGTTCGTCCATGCCGGCGTGGAACGCTCTTCCCTCAAGCGGCTCGAGGCCGCGACCCAATTGGAGACCGGTCTGATCCGGCACATGCGCGAGGCGGCGCCGGACCTGGGCAAGGGCGACACCTCCTCCCTGCATCTGCGCATCGCCGCGCAGGTGCTGAGAGACGAAGGTGCACCCGACCCGCTGCCGGAACGGCTGTGGCGCATCATCCGCGGCATCGCCTACGACGGCCGGGGCGAGGACGGCGCGGCCGGAAGCCTGACGGCGCGCAAGCTCGACGCGGAGACCGGGCGGGTGACGCTGCACCGCGAATGGGACGCGCTGGAGGAGACCGCAAGGATCCGGCGCGAAGGGGCCAAACGCCTGCTGGAGCATCTGCTGGACTACCTGCCGTCCGGTACCCGCGGCACGGATCTGCTGGCGGAGACCACGCTGGGCAAGCTCACCCACGCCCTGGAATCCGACCTGGAGATCAAGAGCAGGATACGGTACCCCGCCAGGCTGCTGGACCGCGCCTTGCTGTGGCTGCACGAGCTGGAGGTCATCCGCCTGAACAAGGGCCTCACGGTGTTCCGTCCCGCCATGACCATCCGCCTGCGACAGGACCGGAGGGGCTTCGCCAAGGCCGACTTCGCGCCCCTTGCCATTCACTACCGGGGACAGATCCTGCAGATCCACGTGATGGTCGAGTTCGCGCAGCGGGGCCTGCAAGCGGTCACCGAGGCCACTCGTCTGGCCATGGAATACTTCACGCTCAAGGAAGAGGAGTTTCTGCGCCGGTGGCTGCCCGACCGGGGACGGGAACTGGAGCGGGAGACCACTGCCGCGTCATGGCGAGCGATTGTGGAGAGCCTCGGGAACCCCGTTCAGCAGCGCATCGTCGCCGACGACCGTGAGCAGACCAACGTGCTCGTGCTCGCGGGTCCCGGCTCCGGCAAGACCCGTGTGCTGGTCCACCGGATTGCCTACCTGATAAGGGCACGGCGCGAGAATGCGCGGGGCATCCTGGCCCTGGCGTACAACCGGCATGCGGCAGTGGACATCCGCCGCCGCCTCGTCGAGCTGATCGGCGATGACGCCCGCGGCGTGACCGTGCTGACCTGCCACGCCCTGGCCATGCGTTTGGCGGGGGCGAGCTTCACCGGACGTGAGGGACAGCCGGATGACGCGGTGTTCCGGGAGATCTTACAGCAGGCTGTGGAACTGCTCCGAGGGCAGGGGCTGCCGCCGGAGGAGGCGGACGAGCAGCGGGCGCGGCTTCTGGCGGGTTTCCGCTGGATCCTCGTGGACGAGTACCAGGACATCGCCGCGGACCAGTACGAGCTGATCTCGGCCCTGGCCGGCCGCGCCATCCAGGACGAAGCCGGCAAGCTCACCGTGTTCGCGGTGGGCGACGACGACCAGAACATCTATGCCTTCAACGGCACCTCGGTGGAGTACATCCGCCGCTTCCAGGACGACTACGGGCCAAGGCCGGTCCACCTCGTCGAGAACTACCGCTCCACCGCCCACATCATCGACGCGGCCAACGCCGTCATCGAGCCGGCAGGTGAGCGCATGAAGGCCGAGCATCCCATACGGGTCAACGCGGCGCGGGCCAAGGATGCGCCGGGCGGGGCGTGGCAGGAGCTGGACTCCGTGGGGCGGGGACGGGTACAGGTGCTGCCCACGCCGCGGGATCCGGTGGCGCAGGCGAGCGCCGTCATGACGGAGTTGCTGCGCCTGTCGGACCTGTCGCCGGACTGGGACTGGACGCGGTGCGCGGTGATCGCGCGGAAGTGGGAGTACCTGGCTCCGGTGCGCGCGTTCTGCGAGGCTCATGACATTACGGCGCAGATCGGCAACGAGGGGATCCCCGGCTTCTGGTGGCTGCGTGAGACTCGAGACTTCGTCGAATGGCTGCGAAGCCGCGACACGGGGCTTGTGGACGCCCCGGCTCTGCGAACGTGGGCGGAGGAACACCTGTCTGGCCCCTGGCACGAGCTGTTGCGGCAGGGCATCGACGAACACGCACTGGAAACGGGCGGCGGCGAAACACCTGTAGCGCATTTCATCGAATGGCTGGCCGAATGGGGCCGGGAGATTCGGCGGCGCCAGCGCGGACTGCTGCTGCTCACCGCCCACCGCGCCAAGGGGCTGGAGTTCGACCACGTGGCCGTGCTGGACGGCGGTTGGGAGCACGTCGGCCGCGATGAGGACCCGGACGCTCCGCGGCGGCTGTACTACGTGGCCATGACGCGGGCTCGGGAAACCCTGGCACTGGCGCGGTTCGAGGGAGGCCACCCGTTTCAGGACGCTTTGCTCGCCCATCCCTCCGCGCTACGCCGGGAGCCGCCCACCCTGCCGCCTTGCCCTCCCGAACTTCGATACCGCTACGTCCAGCCAAGCCTCCGGGAGGTGGACCTGGGCTTTGCCGGCCGCCGTCAACCGGACCATCCGACGCACCGGGCCATCAGTGCGCTGTCCGTCGGCGACCCGTTGACAACGCGGGTCCTGGAAGGTGGCCGCTGGGAGCTGCTGGATGGCAACGGCACGGTGGTGGGACCCCTCGCCGCAAGCTTCGAACCGCCGGCCGGCATGCGCTGCCGGTCCGCGAAGGTGTTCGCCATTGTCGCGCGGAGCCGCGAGTGGTCGGACCCAAAGTACCACGATTCCATCAGGTGCGACCCTTGGGAGGTGGTGGTCCCGGAGCTGGTGTTCGAGCCGGCGGAAGCCTGAGCAAGCCTCCACGGGGATAGCCGTTGCGGAAAACGGCGGTTACCCATATCTAATAGTACCGGTAGCCACCATGAAGACGACCATCGAGATTTCCGACGAGATCGCCAACGCGGCGAAAGCCTATGCGTTGAGATGAACAGGCTTGAAAACGCCGGTCCACACGGACCGGCCGACCGTATCCGCTCGTTCGTCGAGCACCGCGCCACGCAGCGCTCGATCACCCTCCTGATCGTGCTGAACGCCATCGTGCTGGCGCTGGAGACCAGTCCGTCGGCCATGGCCGCGGCCGGGAGCCTCCTCGAGCACACCGACCGGGTCATCCTCGGGGTCTTCGTCGTCGAGATCCTGCTCAAGCTGATCGGGCAGCGCCGCGACTTCGTCCGCGACTCCTGGAATCACTTCGACACCATCGTCGTGGCCATCGCGCTGATTCCGGCCACCGAGTTCCTCTCGGTGATGCGGGCGTTGCGGATACTCCGGGTGTTCCGCCTGATTTCCGCCGTGCCCTCCATGCGCCGCGTTGTCGGAGCGCTGCTCCACGCGGTGCCGGGCATGGGCTCGGTGGTGATGCTGCTATCGGTGATCTATTTCGTGTTCTCGGTGATGGCCACCAACCTGTTCGGCGAGCGCTTCCCGGAATGGTTCGGCAGTATCGGCGGCTCAGCCTATACCCTGTTCCAGATCATGACCCTGGAGAGCTGGTCCATGGGCATCGTGCGGCCGGTGATGGAAGTGTTTCCGCACGCCTGGGTCTTCTTCGTGCCGTTCATCCTGATCACGTCGTTCGCCGTGCTAAACCTGTTCATCGGCATCATCGTCGATGCGATGCAGACGCACGGCCATGGAGAAGCGGAGAATCCGCTGTCAGCGAACTACGATCCGGAACCGACGCTTGCGGAGTTGCGGGACGAGATTCGCGGGCTGCGGGACGAACTGGCCGAATTGAAACGGAACTAGCCGCCCGTCGGGGTGGTCTCGGCTCTACTCATCCTTGATCCGCGTGGAGGTCGCGGTCGACGACCAGGGCGAGTGCAGGTCATCCTTGTAGTTCACCCGGACCTTGGCCTCGGCCTCGGTCGCCTCGGCGGAGAATGTCACCTGGCGCTCCTGAGTCTCGAAGCACTGTTCCTCCCAGACGTTGTTGGTGTCGTCCGCCGCGTTTACCACCTCGCCCGGAGAACCTGTCAACCGGTACTGCACGCAGAATCCTGTCCGCTCGAACAGGTCGTCGTCATCTCCCGTCCAATCGACCGCCAGGATCTCGGACAAGCCCAACAGGTTGTTTCAGGTTGTTTCCATACAGGAGCAACCTCAGGATCGTGGGCTGCGTCTGAGGCGATTCGTCGGCTACAGCGGGTCCAGTGAACACACAGGCGGCGATCAGCACGGCCGCGGCGACGCACAGGCGGCGCCGCGGGCCCGTGCGAGTGGAGGAGCCCTCCGCGGTGTTCCACGACGAAGACGGCGAAGGCGACAGCTTGACAGCCCGATGTCGATTGATGGTCATGGCATCCTCCTCGGCGTCCGGGCAAGACGCGATGAAAAATTATTTTTCAGAATTTGAATAACATGTGCGTATCGTTATTGGCCAAACAGCGTCGGAAACATAACTTCCGGGTCGAATTCGTCCTGCGACGGTCGAGCGCGCCCGCGCGGGCGGGGCACGGCCGTCGAACTCGTGGAGATGCTGAAGGCGGCCGGCAGATCACCGGCAGTCCGAAAGCTGTTTCTCGATGAGCAGGACATTCGCTTCGATGAAGGCGGAGCGGCGGGTTTCGGCCTGCTCCATCGAGGCGCTCCATCTGGACATCGTGTCCGACACGGAAGAGGCCCATTCCCGATGGGCCGCATTCCTGTCATACGCGCGCCTGACGGCGGCATCAGCGATCGGGCCGGCGGTCGCGGACTGACCCAGATGGTCGGCGCTCATGACGGCCCAGTAAAGGGTGCCCTCATATGCGGCGTCCACGCGGGCGAGAGCCTCGGCATAGACGTCGTTCGCCGTCTGAAACTCCTCCCTGTAGGTTTCGTCCGCCCTCCTCACGCCGGCGTCGAACGCGGCAGCCGCCTGCTCCCACATCGCGTCCATGCGCTGCTTTCGCATGTCGTCGCAGCCTGCCTGTCCCCATGCGGCCGCGCTGGCCGCAGCCGACAGGATTGCCGCCAGGTAGAAACAGCGGATCATCGCCATCTCCGTTCGGGTCCAGGATGCGCTCAGGCCATCGGGGCCGCCAACCGTCACGATCCGGCGACGATCACTTCGTCGCCGGCCTTGAGGCCGCTGAGGATTTCCACCTCGTACAACGTCGTCTCGCCGACCTCCACCGGCACTTCCCGCGGCGCACCCCCCTCCTTGTCCCGGAGAAGGACTCGGTAGCTCCCCGCTCCCCCCCGCACTGCGTCCAGCGGCAGGAGCAGCGCGGCCGGCTCGTCCCTCACCACCACCGTCACGTTGGCCGACATCCCCAGGCGCAGCCGCGCCAGATGCGCCTCGTCCAGGCGCTCGATGGCCGCCGTCACGTCGAACTCCGGCACCCGCGCGCCCGCCTTCGAGCGCGACTCGAGCGAGATGTGCTCGATTCGTCCCTCGAACACGAGGTCCGGAAAGGCGTCTCCACTGACCCTCACCGGCTGACCCTGCTTCACCTTCACCACATCCACCTCATCGATCCGTCCCACCACCGAGAGCCCTCCTAGATCGGCGATGCTCAGCAGGTACGCCCCTTCGCTCACCAACCGCCCCGTCGCAAGCGGGCGCTCATCGTCGTCCTTGCCCGAGCCCCCTCCGTGCCCGGGTTGCAGCACCACTCCCGAGAGCGGTGCAGTCACCACCGCCCCTTCCAGAGTCTGCTCCACCTCGTGCAGGCGCGTCTCCGCGTTCGCCAGGCGCAGCCGGGCAATCCCCACCGCGTCGGCGTCACCCCGGGCGAGCACCGCTTCGAGGTCCTGGTGCGCCGCCTCGTGTCTCATCCGCTGGGCTTCGTACTGCTTCTCCGCCGCCCTGTGCTCGGAGGCCGGAATCACCCCCTGCTCCAGCAGCAGGACGGTTTCGGCGAGCCTGCTCTCGCGCGACTCGAGCTCCATCGCCGCCAGTGTCACGGCACGCCGCGCCCGCGTAATCTCCCGGCCGCTCTCCCAGTTCTCGAGCTCGCGCACCTTGTCCTCGGCCTCGAGATAGCCGGCCCGCGCATCGCGGTATCGACGATGGATCTCCGCCGTATCCAGGGCCACCAGCGCTTGGCCCGCCGTGACCGGGGCGCCGTACTCGAAGAACACCTGCCCCACCTTGCCCGCGCTGCGGCTGGTCACCCGCACCACCCGGCGCGGCGCGAGTCGCCCGACGAACGAGACCGTGCTGACGAGCCGCCGGGGCGCCATGGTCACGGTAAGCGCCTCCTTCGGCGCTCCGGCGGACGATCCCGCAGTCC